>JAYFNP010000170.1:0-5159 GCA_034933385.1 Burkholderiaceae bacterium
CCGTATCGGTATTGGTCATCGACTGCACAACTATCGGCGCATCGCCACCGACCGTGACCCGACGCGCGCCGTGTCGAATCACGGTGCTTCGGCGTTGACTGCGTGCAAGAGGCCCGGCCACAACCGGATTATTTCTGGATGACATGACGAACTTACTTCAAATTCAGCTTGACAACCCTGTTGCCGTCTTCAGGCCTGATTTCCAACGGCGCTCCGCGCAAGCTTGCATCAACTCCTGCGGCATTTCCCAAGGTCAGTTGCACTGGCTCGACAATCTCGAAGGTTTCTGAGCCCCCCGCCTGCAACAGACCGGATTTCACCACATTGCCATTGGCACGCCTGATTTCATACCAAGACTGTTCACGACACCTCAGCACCAGCGAATTAACCAAGTTGGAGGAAGTCGCCGAATTGGCTGCTTCCAGCGAACTCGCCCCATCTGCCGGCTTCGCGTTCTGCTGTTGACCTGCTGCCTCTTCAGATGCAGGTAATACCTGCGCTGGCGTAATGGCCGGCAACTCCTTCTGAACGAGCTTCCCGGCTTCGCTTTCGGCAGCCGTAATCGTGCCGACACTCGCTGCCTCTTTTGCCGCCGACGCAGCCGAGGGCGAAGACGCTTTTTCGGCTCGCGCAATTTCCACCCTTGACAAGTTGGGGAGCCATCCTTTTTGTCGTCCAACCAGCAATGCACCGAGCAGCAATATAATCAGCGCTACCGCCATCATCCATTTGCCGGATGCCGGATTATGTCTTCCCAGCGTCGGCAAGCGGGTTTCCGAATAGGGAGTGGACATGCCACGCCAGGTCGGCGCCAAATTCTGAGTCTCAGGAACTTTTTCCTCGGGCACCATCGCGACCAACGGTGCCGGATCGGCCTTCAAAACCTTGGCATAGGCACGAATAAAACCACGCACAATCGTTTTTCCGGGCAAAACAGCGTAATTGTCAGCTTCAAGCGCGAGGATCTGGCGCGGTGTCAATTTCAGTCGCGCAGCCATCTGTTCGACGGTCATGCCTGACTGCTGACGTAACGCGACCAGTTCTGACCCTGGCAATTTTACCGGTACCGTTTCTTTCACAGGCGCCACCGGCGTCTGTGGGGCTTGCGGTTGCACCCCTTCCTGCTGCGCCTGTTCAGGCAGTTCTGCTGGCGCTAACGGCGCTTCAGACTCGTTCAACTTTGAATCACTCATCAAACGCTCTCCGTTGATAGGCTGCGTATTCGGGCGAATTCGGATGACGGCGTTGCAGCTGCTTGGCATGCGTCGCTTCGGCGTCTCGGTCACCGCTCTTGTGTTCAATCTTGATCGCCAGCCACAAGACATCCGCAGCCAATATATTCGCCTTGATTACCCGATCGATGTAAAAACGAGCCCGTTCGTAGTCCTTACGGTCATAATATATCTTGGCGAGATTGCCATTTGTCACCGGGTTCGACGGGTCGACCTGAAACGCACGCCCGAAGAATTTTTCCGCCGCCTTGACATCCTTCAGTTTCAAGCTGCACAAACCGGCATTGTTCAATGCCTTGGCCGGAGAACGATAGCTCCGGTTGGAGAAGGACGCTTCGAAATAGGGCATGGCCTGAGCTTCACGCCCCTCCTTGCACAGGAACCAGCCGTAGTTATTGGACAGATCCGGATTTTTCGGCGCCAACGCTAGGGCGCGGTTGAAATTCTCTTCGGCGCGATGGCTTTCGCCCATCTCCATGTAAATCAGCGCACGCATGCCATATGCATCGGCATAGTCCGGATAAATATTCAACGCCTGCTTGATTTCATCCAGTGCGACAGGCCACTGGTGCCCCTCATAATAGCCCACCGCCAGTTGCATGCGAATCGCCGCCCGTTTCTGCGCATCGCTCTGGTCGGACAGCGTCTGTAATTCACCTTCGCGATCTCCCGGCCCGGACGCGCACCCGGCAATCAGCGTAATGACGGCTATGGCCAATCCGCAGCAAAGCCTGCCCCAGATAACATTCATGCCAACTCCTCCACAATGCGAACAAGTGGTTTACCCGATTGCTGCCGGTACCCCGGCGCACATCCCATGCGTTCATGCAAACGAGTGCGATCGCGCACTTCCCCCGCCAGTTGCCCGCAGGCTGCGTCGATATCGTCGCCACGTGTCTTGCGCACGGTAGTAATGAACCCAGCATCCAGCAAAATCTTGCCGAACGCCTGTACGCGCTCATCGCTCGATCGTTTCAATCCCGATTCGGGGTATGGGTTGAAAGGTATCAGGTTGAATTTGCACGAGACCGGATTGGCACGGTTGGTCACCAGCGCGATCAACTCGCGCGCATGCCGGTCGGTATCGTTAACGCCATCGAGCATGCAATATTCGAACATGATCGCATCGCGCGGCGCCCGTTTCAGATAGCGCTTGCAGGCCGCCATCAGGTCAGCCAGCCCGTGCTTGCGGTTCAGCGGCACCAACTCATTGCGTAACACATCGTTCGACGCATGCAACGATACGGCAAGCGACACCGGGCAATCCTCGGCAAGCCGATCGATCATGGGTACCACCCCGCTGGTCGACACCGTCACCCGACGGCGCGACAGGCCGTAAGCATTGTCGTCCAGCATCAGCTTCAATGCCCGGACGACCGCGTCGTAATTCAGCAGCGGCTCGCCCATGCCCATCAGCACCACGTTGCTGATCTGGCGTTCGCCTTTCGGGCCGGGTTCGATGCCTTGGGTCTTGCGCAGTGCGAATTCTGCCATCCGCAACTGGCCGATGATTTCGGCCGTCGTCAGGTTTCGGCTGAAGCCCTGTTTGCCGGTTGAACAAAAACGGCAGTTGACCGCGCATCCAGCCTGCGTAGAAACGCACAGCGTGCCGCGATCATCTTCCGGAATAAAAACCGTCTCGATTGCATTCCCTTGGCCAACATCGAGCAACCACTTGCGGGTGCCATCGTACGATGTGCTGTCACTGATGACCGCCGACTCGGCAATGAGCGCGCGCCCGGCGAGCTTTTCGCGCAACGATTTCGCCAAGTTGGTCATTGCATCGAAATCGCTGACACCAAAGACGTGCATCCAGCGCTGCAACTGTTTCGCACGATACGGCTTCTCACCCAGTTCGCCGCAGTAAGCGACCAACTGTTCGGGATCGAAATCCAGCAGATTGGTGAGGGCCGTCATCTTCAGTTACGATTAGCGGGAGTAAACGTTCAGGGTCGGGAAAAAGTAGGCGATTTCAACCGCTGCAGTTTCCGGCGCGTCGGAACCGTGTACCGCATTCGCGTCAATCGAGTCAGCAAAATCGGCACGAATCGTACCTTTGTCTGCCTTCTTCGGGTCGGTAGCGCCCATCAGGTCGCGATTCTTGGAAATCGCATTTTCACCTTCCAGCACCTGCACCATCACCGGCCCGGAAATCATGAAATCGACCAGATCCTTGAAGAACGGACGTTCCTTGTGAACGGCATAGAAACCTTCGGCTTCCGCTTTCGACAACTGTGCCATACGGGCAGCAATAATTTTCAGGCCAGCGCTTTCAAAGCGGGAATAAATTTGGCCAATCACGTTTTTGGCGACTGCGTCCGGTTTGATGATTGACAGGGTTCGTTCGATTGCCATTTTGCAAAAACTCCAATAAAAATAAAGATTTAAGTCCAATTTCCGACTACATAAATAACTTTTCATTTTATCACGAAACCAGTGAATCCTGAGGGAAACATGCTTCCTTAACTTCAACCCAAGGTCGTTTTGAGTACCATCATCAGTGCACCCGAACATCAACCCCACCGTCGCTGGCGTCTGATGACCATTCCGATGGGTTTCGGGAATCACTTCATGCGATGCAACGAAAATCATTGCCATGACCGCCAGCTCCAAGCCAATCGGATAAGCGCCCGCCCGCCAGCAAAACACCAAGCGGCTCAAGCAAATCTGTGGCCGCGGCCAGCGACACTGTGTTCCATGGTGCGAAACCAGGTTTCCTAATCTGTTTTTTGCGCGCGTGCATGTAAGGGCTACGGGGCTTTAAGCGGTCGTGCGTTACTGCGACCGATCACGAACAACGCCCGTCCGGTAGCCGTTTCCCAGAGAATGGCCGTATTGTCTCCACTGCCGGAAAGCAATCTCCGGCCATCTGGCGAAAACGCCAGCGAGGTTACGGTCCAGACGTGTCCGTTCAGCGTCTGCGATTCAGTGCCGAAAACGGTATTCCACAACCGAATGATCTTGTCGCGACCGGCTGAAGCTATCATCCTGCCGTCCGGCGAGAACGCAACCGATTCGACCCAGCTGGTGTGACCGCGCAAGGTGCGCAGTTCGCGTGCGTCAGCGATATCCCACAATCGCACCGTATTGTCCGATCCGCCGGACAAAATGGTCTTACCGTCTGGCGAAAATGTCACCGCCATCACTGCACCGACGTGACCGTTTAGCGTCAGCAGCACACTCCCGGTAGCGACATCCCACAGTTTGATGCTTCTGTCGTTACTGCCCGATACCAGCATTTTCCCATTGGGCGAAAAAGCGATCGTATTGACTGTCTTGGCGTGACCAGTCAACGTCCGCAGCGCTCTCCCGGTCGCAGCATCCCACAGCTTGATTGTATTGTCCGACCAACCGCCGGCAGATGCCAATAATCGTCCATTCGGCGAAATAGCGACCGCCTTGACTTCGTTCGTGTGTCCGCCGAAAGTGCGCAATTCGCGTCCGTTACCGACACGCCACAACTTGATCGTCCGGTCATCGCTGCCGGATACAATCCTTTGTCCGTCGCGCGAAAAGGCAATCGACGATACTGAGCCAACATGCCCACGCAACGTACGCCGCAAACGTCCGTTCGCCGCATTCCACAACTTGACGGTTCTGTCTTCGCCCGCTGTCGCAATTGTCTTGCCATTAGGTGAAAAAGCTACGGTGTAGACCATGCCGGCATGCCCAACTGCCGTTTCCGCACCGGTCACTGGCGCCCCTGTGGCCAGCACGGAAAACATGCCCAACAACACCCCGGCGATGCCGGCCAGAATGGTTTGCCTCGTCATCCAGCCACCTTTCAATTAATGTTTTGCCACCGGCAGTACTTACGGTAAAAATATACTACAGGATGTATTTTTGTTGCTGTATATGGCAAGCACTTGGGATCATTTTTTCAATGTTTTACTGCCACCGTTAAACGATAAACGCCGCAGCCTCAGG
>JAYFNP010000171.1:0-1922 GCA_034933385.1 Burkholderiaceae bacterium
TCCTCATGTTCAAGCTTTGCCAAGGTTTGCTGCACAAACCTCCAAGTTCGGCCCGCATTGTTTTGGGTTATGCGTTCTTCTCCATATTGTGGGTCGTTGCTTCTGATAGATTCTTGCAATTTGCCGTTGAAGATACGGTAATTCATGGGCGTCTCGAACTGGCCAAGGGACTGTTATTTGTCGCTGTTACCAGCGGTTTGCTTTACCTTGTGCTTGAAACATTTCACGTCCGTCAAAATGTAAAAACCGTCTGGAACAATAAGGACGAAGAATCTTTGAAGACGCGCCATCTGGCCTTAGGTCTGGTTGGATTGGCACTAGTCGTTCCTTTGATCGGATCAGCCATCCTCAATCTCTATGGCCCGCAGGAAGAAAAAGATGCGCTGGCCAATCTTGAAGCCATTGCCGATCTGAAGGCCAAACAAATCGAAGGCTGGATGACAGAACGCCAAAATGTTGGCGTCGCCATGCTTGCCAACGATAAATTCATCAGCCGAGTTGAGAAGTTACGACGCCACCATGAAGCCATGCTGGAGAGTTATGTCCGCTATCGTCTCGAAGCTATTCGCGAAGCACACGGCTTCGATGGCGTCACACTCATGGATCCGTCGGGTCACATTTTACTTGGCCTCGGTGACCATCCGGAAAATAACGGATTGCTGCTCCAACCCATCGCCACTGCCCTCAGAACCGGCCAAGTTCAGCAAAGTCACTTAACTCTCAAAAATGGCATCCTCCAACTGAATTATATTGTTCCGCTTTTGAAAACCGCAGCTAGCAAACGTGTCCCCGTCGGCGTCGCCGTGCTGCATGCCGATTCGGAACATTTCCTGTTTCCTTACATCCAGCATTGGCCCAGCGCTCATTCGAGCGGGGAAACCTTGCTGGTGCATCGCGATGACGAAGCCGTTGCTTTCCTGAACAAGCCCCGTTACCAAACGACCGACGACCAATTGCGGCACAGCTTGTCTGATACCAACAACCCCGCTGCCGTTGCCATCAATAGCAACAAGCCGGGAACCATGCACGGTCTGGACTACCGCGGCGTTGCCGTTTTCGCCGCCTACCGCCCGGTTCATGGCACGCCATGGTTCCTAGTTGCAAAAATAGATCGCGACGAAGTGCTGCAACCGCTTCGGAATCTGGCCTTCTGGATTGCCCTAATCTCATTCTGCGCATGCATTGCTGTTGGCACCGCACTGCTGCTGCTGTGGCGCCAGCAAAAACGTGCGCAGCAAATGGCCATGGAACGCAAAGCTGATGCCCTGCTGAAGCACTTTTACAGCTTGCCTTTCATCGGCATGGGGATCATTTCATCGAAGATGGATTACTGGTATCAGTGCAACGATATGATGTGTGACATTTTCGGTTATAGCCACGACGAGATGGTTTCCAGGAAATGGGAGGATTTATTCCATGCTGATGATGCCAACCTCGACGCAAACGAAATCGGACGCATGCGGCACAATGAATCCGATGGCTACAAAATTAATAAACGCATCATCCGGAAGGACGGCAGAATCGCTCATGTTTCAATTGATCTGAAATGCGTGCGCAAAGCCGACCAATCCATCGATTTCCTGTTCGTCACACTCAAAGACATTACCGAGCAAAAGGCGGCTGCGCTACGAATCCATCGTTTGACGCAACTTTATGCCGCGCTGAGCCATTGCAACCAGGCCATCGTCCGACATACCCATGAAGAGGCATTATTTCCCGAACTGTGCCGCATTGCTGTGGAATTCGGCAGTATGAAAATGGCGTGTTTCGGGATGCTTGATGAAAACACCGACAAGGTTCATGCCGTGGCATCACACGGCATGAACCGCGAATATCTCGATGGCATTCACTTCTCGGTTGATGCAACCGACTTGGTCGGCACCGCTATTAAAACCAACCGACCGGTATGGTGCCAGGATATT
>JAYFNP010000172.1:0-9815 GCA_034933385.1 Burkholderiaceae bacterium
GCCATGGCTGGCAGGAAGTCGGCGTCACCGTCGAAAACGGGCATTTCGCCTTCGCCGAGCGCGCCGCCGACGCCACGGTGCTGGCGCAGATCGCCGCGCAAATCCCGGACGCCGACGATTTGCCCGTTCCTTACCTGACCGAAGTGCATCCGCAGGCGGTCGGCTTCATGCACTCGCTCGCGGCGATGCTGGCCGCCGGTGAAGCGGGCGCGGCGCTATTCATCGATTACGGTTTTCCGGTGCGCGAATACTACCTGCCGGAACGCAGCCAGGGCACGCTGATGTGCCATTACCGCCACCGCGCGCATGCCGACCCGTTTTTCCTGCCGGGCTTGCAAGACATCACCGCGCATGTCGATTTCAGCGCCATCGCGCAAGCTGCGCTCGACAGCGGACTGGAGCTGCTGGCTTATCTGAATCAGGCGGCGTTCCTGCTCGGCGCCGGCATTGGCGAACTGCTGTTGCGCACGTCTCCGGCCGATGCCGCCAGTTATCTGCCGCAGGCGGCGGCGCTGCAAAAGCTGCTGTCACCGTCCGAGATGGGCGAACTGTTCAAGGTATTGATCGTCGGCAAGAACGTCGAATTGCCGGACGCGCTGGCGCGTTACGACCGCAGCCGGCGGCTGTGATTCGCCAGCGAACGGCCCAAACGCCGTTTTGACGCCCAAAATATACTGGCTAGTGTATTTGTGGATAACCAGGAAATACGTGGCCACATCGGCATTTTCGCTTGATTTTTGCGGGAGTATCTGCCAGCGACATCATTCTGCGATGCCCAAGCCCTTTTCCAGGATGCCTTCGATATTGGCCACGATGTACTGATGCAAATCTTCGCCGTCGAGCGTATTGTCGAAGATATTGCCAGATGGATTTCCTTTCAGGTCGCCATCCTGATAGATGCGCGCCCGCCAGTGAATGACCTTGCGGCCGCTGTATTCCAGTTCGTACTGGTAATGTTCGCCGCCGACCTTGCAGGTGTATTCGCCGCGAAAACTAAACGTTTGCTGCGTCATTTGCGCCTCCCTTCGTTGGCGGCACACGCGAATCGGATCAGGTCAGGAAATAATCGACCGTCACCACCACGCGCACCTTTTTGTTGATGTCGGACATGCCGGCATTCGCGCCATTGCCCTCGCCCGGCGAGGTCCGGTCGCGGTCGGTAATCGTGAACAACCCCTGGCTAGCGCGGCGGATCGGGCCGACGAAGCTGCCGCTATCGGTTTCGAACTGACCCGCCGCTTCGCGCGCCGCGCGGGTCGCTTCGGCCAGCATGCCAGGTTTGATCACATTCAGCTGGGTAAACACGAATTGCGGGCCATTACGTTCCCAGTTGCCCTGTGACGACAGCACCACGCCGGCGGCGACCAGCTTATCGGTCATCTGGCTGATTTTCTGTACCTGATCGACATCGCTTGAGCGCAGCAGGATCGTATATTCGACCAGGTAGCGGAACGCTGCCTTGCCCTGGTCGTAATCCTTGGCTTGACGGTCCTCGACCCGCTGGTTCTGGCTGGCGACATCTTCCGGCTTGATGCCGTTCTCTTTCAGGAAACCAAGCACCTTTTGGCGCGCCTCGTCGGCGGAGCGGTTCGCCTCGGCCAGATCGTTGCCGGCGACGCGTACCCGAATCGGCCAGATCGCCAGATCGGCCTTGACGTCCTTTTCCGCCACGCCGCGCACGGTCACAAAACGTTCGCCCCGTTTGCCGGCACTGATCCCGTCTCCGAGGATGGTCGCCGCGCCCACGATTCCGATCGTCACCAGCAGCGCCGCCATGATCTTGGTGCCCCGGTCGTCAAATCCCCACATCGACATGATCACCTCGTCCTGTATCGAAAAGTATGGAATGCCAACAGGTAAATTGTACCAACGATTGCCCACTGCTATCATCTGGAAACATCATCAACCGGGAGATCACCATGCAAGCAGCGCGCCGCCCATTCGCCTCGCCACTGCTGACCCTGGCCGTCGCCGTTTTCATCGGCTTCGCCTCGCTGGCGCACGCCGAAGCGCCGCCGGTTCAAACCCAGGTTCCCGGCTATTACCGCACGATGGTCGGCCAGCATGAAGTCACCGCCCTGTTCGACGGCGCGATGCAGATGGACGTCCAGCGGCTGACCCACGCCAGGCAGGAAGATATCCAGAAACTTCTCGCCCGGATGTTTGTCGGTACGCACAAGATGCAAACCGCAGTGAATGCTTACTTGATCAACACCGGCAAGCATCTGGTGCTGGTCGATGCCGGCTGCGGCACGCTCTATGGCCCGCAACTCGGCCATGTGCTGGCCAATCTGCAGGCCGCCGGCTACCAGCCGGAACAGGTGGATACCGTCGTCATCACGCACCTGCACGGCGACCACATCGCCGGTCTGATCGGCATGAACAGACAGCCGGCCTTCCTGAACGCCACTGTTTACGTCGATAAAACGGAAAGTGATTACTGGCTGTCGGACAAAATCGCAGCAGCCGCGCCGGCCAGTTGGCAGCGGATTTTCGCGTCCGCGAAAACGGCCGCCGAGCCCTATTTGCAACGGAGCCAGTGGAAGACTTTTTCCGCCGGCACCCCCATCGTGCCGGGCATCACTCCGGTCGCCGCGCCCGGCCATACCCCGGGCCACACTGCGTTCGCAGTCGAATCGGAAGGAGCGCGATTGCTGATCTGGGGCGACCTGGTGCATAGCCACGCGGTCCAGTTCGCCCGGCCCGATGTCGCGTTCAATTTCGATGTCGATCCGAAACAGGCGATCGCAACGCGTCTGGCGATTTTCCGGGCGGTGGCCGAAAGCGGCGAACTGGTCGCCGGCATGCATTTGCCCTTCCCCGGCATCGGCCATGTCCGCGCCGAAGGCAGAGGAATATATAGCTGGGTGCCGGTGGAATATACACCGATGAAATAACAAGGCAGCAATATGGCAACACTCGAAGATATCGTAAGAAAGCAGCAGCCCGGCGCGCAATTCGTGATCAGCGCGCAAATGCTGCGCTTGAAACCACAGGACTTCGACCGCCTGGCGCAAATCTGGTTTGACGATGGCGGGCCCGGGTTCAATATCGTCGACGTTCCATTCCGGGTTGTGGTCGATGGTGAATTTTTCATCAGCCGCGTGACGGCCATTCGGACGACGGCTATGGTGTAATTTCCATTGGGGGCGTTGCAGGTTTCTTCTGCGGCTGTTTCCGACCCAAAGCTGCCTTTTGAAAGTGGTATTGAGTTAACCGTTTTGACGCCACAGAAGACCAGTACGAACAGAGCGAAGTGGAGCGGTTATGTATTAATAGAAGCCGTTATTTCGAACAGCATGATTTTCTGTTTCTATGTCTGCGTCAAGTTTCTGCTTCGTGATTGGGTCAACCGGCAAAGCTAACGGGACTTTAAATTTAATTCGATTTGTCGCCTCGTTTGCCGTGCTGCCTTTTCCGGCAGCCTCCACTTTAAAAAACGATGCAACAGAAAGTTTCCCACCGGCGCCACCCTCTACCGCCTCTGTCACTGTAACTGCAACATCAAAGTCAACTAATAACACATTTTGCCCATCGCTTACTGAGCCGAAATGCGTGGTGCTCGCGTTACCTGGTGAACTGGCAAACACGGCGGGGTTTACATATCCACCTTGGCTCCGAATTTCGTCTTGGGCAGCCTTTACTCCACTCACAATTTGCGTGAGAGATTGCTTTACAAATTCATTTAGCTCCATGTAATAGCCCTCGGCAATGTATAACTTGCTATCAGTCACGACAAGGCATCATATCATCGGAAGTGGGTCTTTAACATTTCTGTAAGTGACTGCTTCTGGCCGATTTCCGCCCTTCGAATTTTGACATAGCCATTCCAAACAACGTTGTCCACGTAAAATAGCCGTTTTGCTGCATCCCCTTTACCCCAGTTCCAAATCATTCGTGGCCCGAAGACGAGCTGCAGGCAGTACGGCTAGGCGAAGTCGCCGATGGCACGAATGATTTAGAATCGGAAGACCATGACGATTCTGCTCACCACGCTTAACGCCCGCTACGCACACACCTCGCTCGGCCTGCGCTATCTGCTGGCGAATATGGGCGACTTGCAGACGAATACGGAAATCGTCGAGTTCATCATCGGCGGCAACGTAACCGCGATGGCCGAAAAACTGCTGGAGAAAACGCCACGTATCATCGGCCTGGCGGTGTATATCTGGAACGTCGAGGAAACAACCAAGCTGGTGGCGCTGCTGAAGCGCCTGGCGCCTGGAATCGTCATCGTCCTTGGCGGCCCCGAGGTGTCGCACGAAACGGAACGGCAAGCCATCGTGCAATTGGCGGATTACGTGGTCACTGGCTGGGGCGAGATCACGTTGCCGGCGCTGTGCCGGAAAATCCTGTCAGACTGCAAACCAGCGCAAAAAATCCACGCCGGCTTGCAAGCGCCGCTCGACGAAATCGTCATGCCATACCGTTTCTACACCGACGAAGACATCGCGCACCGAACGATTTATGTCGAAGCTTCGCGCGGCTGCCCGTTCAAGTGCGAGTTCTGCCTGTCGTCGCTGGACAAGACGGCATGGAAATTCGACCTCGACCGGTTCTTGCACGAGATGGAATTGCTGCATGCGCGCGGTGCCCGGCAATTCAAATTTGTCGACCGCACCTTCAATCTGAACACGCAGGCCAGCCGACGCATCCTGCAATTCTTCCTCGACAAACTGGCCGCGCAGCCGGACGATCCGGTGTTCGCGCATTTCGAGGTCGTGCCGGATCATCTGCCGGCAACGCTGAAAGAGAGCCTCGCGCAATTTCCGCCGGGAACGCTGCAACTGGAAATTGGCGTGCAGACCTTCAACCCGGACGTGCAGGCGCTGATCAGCCGCAAGCAAGACAATGAGCGGTCGGCGGACAACATCCGCTGGCTGATGGAGTACACGCACGCGCATCTGCATACCGATTTGATCGCCGGCTTGCCCGGCGAAGACATCGACAGCTTCGGCCACGGCTTTGACCGGCTGGTTGCCATCGGTCCGCATGAAATCCAGTTCGGCATTTTGAAGCGGCTGCGCGGCACGCCGATCATCCGGCACACCGAAACATACCGGCTGCTATTCGATCCGAATCCACCGTACACCATCCTTGCGACCAGCCTGATCGATTTCCCGACGATGCAGCGCCTGATCCGCTTCGCCCGTTACTGGGACATGATCGCGAACTCCGGCCGCTTTGCGAATACGCTGCGCCTGATTCTGACCGAAGCGCCATTCGCCCGCTTTCTGGCGTTGTCGGATTGGCTATACGCCAAAACCGGCGCAACCCACCAAATCGCACTGGCACGTCTGGCGCGGCTGGTGACCGAATGGCTGGTCGAACTGGGCGAGGATGCCCGCCATGTGGGCGCAACATTGGAGAACGATTATGCTGGCGGCGCCGAAAAACCGCACTTGCAACGCAAAATGGCTGCCGCCGCGATCACACTGCAAAGACAGGCAAGGCATGCCACCGCCAAGCGGGCAAATGACTGATTTTTTACCGAATAATGGTTCTCTTGCGCGCCCGATCGTATATTTGCTATAATCACAGGCTCCACAGAATTTCGTGTGCTGGCGTTGTGCCGGCGCACCAATGTTGAAACCTCATCAGGAAACTTTATGGCAAATACCGCACAAGCACGCAAGCGCGCGCGCCAGGCTGTCAAGCAAAATGCCCACAACTCGAGCCTGCGCTCGACGATGCGCACGGCAATCAAGGCTGTCCGCAAGGCAATTGACGCTGGTGACAAAGCTGCCGCGACGACGCTTTTCGCCAACTCCGTCTCGACCATCGACCGGATTGCTGACAAGAAGATCGTCCACAAGAACAAGGCTGCTCGTCACAAGAGCCGTCTGGCTGCTGCGCTGAAAGCAATGGCGTAAACAAGCACCGCGCTGTACCCTCATCAGCAAACAACCCACATGGCGTACACCATGCGGGTTGTTTGTGTTTATGCCTGCCGTTAAATCATCCGGCGTTAAAGCGCATAACCGAAGGCCTGCTTGAAACGATCGGCAATCCCAGCCTGGGTCAGTTTATGGTTTTGCCCTCCCTGACAAGCGATCTTGAGTGAGCCCATCAGGCTGCCCAGCCGGCCTGAAGTCAGCAAATCCATGCCATTCACGATGCCGTGCATCAAACCGGCGCGAAAGGCGTCGCCACAGCCGGTCGGATCGATCACTGTCTCCGGCTCGACGCATGGAATGTCCAGCAGCACGTCACCGGTATAAATTTCGGCGCCAAGCTCGCCTCGGGTAACAATCAATGCGGACAGGCGCTGCGCAATCTGGCGCAAATTCAGACCTGTACGCTCCATCAGCAACTCCGCTTCATAATCGTTGACTGCGACATAGGTCGCCATGTCGATGAACTCCAGCAATTCCTGGCCGTTAAACATTGGCAAGCCCTGTCCCGGATCGAAAATGAACGGAATGCCCAATTTGGCGCAATCACGCGCATTCTGCACCATGCCGTCACGTCCGTCGGGAGCAACGATCGCCAGTTTGACTTCGCCCGCATCGGCCACCTGATTTTCGTGCGACAGCGCCATCGCACCCGGATGGAAAGCCGTGATCTGGTTGCCGTCGACATCGGTCGTAATGAACGCTTGCGCCGTGTAGGTTTTCTTGATCGTCCGCACATTGCGCCGCGAAATTTCCAGTTCGGTCAGCCGATCCAGATACGGTTCACCATCGGTGCCAAGAGTCGCCATAATGTGCGGATCGCCGCCCAGCATCTTCAGGTTGTAGGCAATGTTGCCGGCGCAACCGCCAAACTCGCGCCGCATGCCGGGCACTAGAAACGCCACGTTCACCTTGTGCAGCTGTTCCGGCAGAATCGCCTCGGAAAAACGGCCATTGAACGACATGATGGTGTCATACGCAAGCGAACCGCAAATCAGGCATGTCATGATGTTTTCCTAAATCAGGGATAAAAAAGATAGACGCGGTAACCTGCCGGTTTGATTTGATCCAGATCGAAAACCAGCTTGACCGACTGTTCCGAACTGGCGCCGAACCCGGATGTCGCAATTTGCGAACTAGGCAGATAGTCTGCAGCAGTGAAGACACGACGCGCGACCGGTTTCTCGTTTGAATCGTTCAAGGTCAACTCGAGGTTCGGCCATGCCTGCGCCAGCCGGCTACGATTGCGCAACACCACATTCAGGGTATAAGCGGTTTCATTGTTCGATGGCGCCTGCAATTCGCTGACTTCGACCGACAGGGAATCTATTTGCCGATACAACTCGGCCGGGCAGCCGGTCAGTTCGCACACCGGTGCCAGCACCGGCTTCAATTGCGGAAACGAGGCAACTATCCGGTCATGGAATGCATCGACCGCCTGAAGCAGCATGATGGGAAACATGACCAACACGCCAAACCACATCACGATGCGCCAAACTCGCCCGGAACGTTGTTGGCGGCGTGCACGTTTCACGAAATCCGGTTCGGGGGCCGCCGCCTCTGGCACCGGCGGCGCCTCGTCGAAAGACGCAACATTGTCGCTATAAACCTGAGCCTGTTTCGCTTCCAGAATGCCAGGGAAGCCGGCCGGATCGGCCTCAACCGGATCGAGCCGCAGTTCCGCAGCAGAGGGCTGTATCAATTCGGCAAAGTGCGGTTCCTTGCGCGGTTCCGCCTTCAAGTCCAGTTCGGGCAGAGCCGCAAACCCGGAAGGTTTCTGCGCCGGCGTCGGATCGGGATACTCCTCTTCGGTGAAAGCCGGTTCGGGTGTTGATACCAACGAGGACTGGTCGAACTCAACCTCGTCCTCGGACGTGGACAGGATTAAGTTCAGATCTTCGCCTGTGTCGACCAGCGTATTTGACTGCGTAGCCTCTGCGACCCGCTGAACCGGCGGTGCCGCTTCCCGCCTATCCGCCGGCGCAATCTCCTCGTCCGGCAGCAACTGTTCGACGCCGTTGAATATCTGCCGACAATTGCCACAGCGCACAATCCCGTTGAACAGCTTGAGCTGATCCTGCACGACACGAAAGGTCGTGCTGCAATAGGGGCAACGGGTCGCGAGCGCCATGGCTGTTATGTTCCGTCGGGCAACTGGCCGGACAGCGCGACCCAACCATCCTGCGCTTTCCAAACCCCCATCCTGATCCAGGGAGCATAAGCTGCGGCGACTTCATCCGCTTGCCGCTCGAGAACTCCGGACAGAATCAGCGAACCTCCGGGCGCCACCCGGCTGGCCAGCATCGGCGCCATCAGTTTCAGCGGACCGGAGAGAATATTGGCCACCACGACATTGAAGGTGCGAGCGCCGACTTGCACCTGAAAATCATCCGGCAAATGGTAGGTGACATCGCACCGATTGCGCACAGCATTGTCACGTGCCGCAACAATCGCCTGGGGATCGATATCGACGCCAATGACTTCGGCAGCTCCCAGCTTCTTGGCCACCAGCGCCAAAATGCCAGATCCGCAGCCGTAATCCAGCACGGATTTATCTTTCGGCGCATGCGCCTCCAGCCACTCCATGCACAGACGCGTGGTGGGATGGCTGCCGGTGCCAAAAGCCAAACCTGGATCAAGCTCGAGAATCAGTCCGTTCGGATCGGGCGCATCGTGCCAGCTCGGCACGACCCAAATGTTTTCGCCAATGTGAATCGGATCGAACTGCGACTGCGTCAGGCGTACCCAATCCTGTTCGGCAACCTGACGCAAAATGTAGTCGGGCAAAGCGCTCAAGCCGACCGTTCGAGCCGCCGAAGAAAGAATCGCCTGATGATCGGCATCGCCCGGAATTAGCGCGACAATCCGGCTGCGCTCCCAGGCAGCTTCCGCCGGAGCCATTCCGGGTTCGCCGAACAGCGGCTTTTCGGACGAAGTGCCTTCATCGGCATCTTCGACGGACACAGACACCGCACCGGCATCCATGAACGCTTCCGACAGGGGCTCAGCTTGCTCTCGTTCGACTTCAATGACTATTTCATTCCATGTCATGATACGCCTTGGGGCAGCCCCTTTCGACTTGGTTACTGCTGCTCTGGTGCTCCGGCAGCCCTTTCCGCCAGCATTTGTTCCAGATAATGGATATTCGTTCCACCTTCGATAAAACACGGGTCAATCATCAATTCCCGGTGCAACGCAAGATTGGTCGAAATGCCCTCCACGACCATTTCCGACAATGCGACATGCATCCTGCGAATGGCCTGTTCGCGCGTCGCCCCATAAGCGATCAGCTTGCCAATCATCGAATCATAGTTTGACGGTACCGTATATCCGGCATACGCGTGGGAATCGACCCGCATGCCCGGCCCCCCCGGTGCGTGCCACGCCGTAATCTTGCCAGGCGATGGCCTAAAATTAAAGGGATCCTCGGCATTGATGCGACCTTCTCTGGCATGCCCTCTGAAAATGATGTCGCGTTGGCGCACGCGCAACCGCTCACCAGCGGCAATGCGGATCTGTTCCTGCACGATATCGATGCCGGTAATCATCTCCGTAACCGGATGTTCAACCTGCACCCGGGTATTCATTTCGATGAAATAGAATTCACCGTTTTCATACAAGAATTCAAACGTCCCGGCCCCCCGATAGCCCATCTGGCGGCAGGCATCCGCACAACGTTCGCCAATTTTTTCAATCAATTTGCGCGCAACGCCAGGGGCAGGCGCTTCCTCGACCACTTTCTGGTGGCGTCGCTGCATTGAGCAATCACGTTCACCGAGCCAGACGGCGTTACCGTGGCCATCAGCCAGCACCTGGATCTCGATGTGCCGTGGATTCTCCAGGAATTTTTCCAGATAAACTTCGGGATTGCCAAAAACGGTTCCAGCTTCTGATTTGGTCGTCGATACGGCATTCAATAGC
>JAYFNP010000173.1:0-3205 GCA_034933385.1 Burkholderiaceae bacterium
TCTATGCCGACTACGTTCAGGAAGGTTTCCTGCTGTCCGGCAAACGAGGCATCTTCCAGATCTTCTGCGGTCGCGGATGAGCGAACCGCAAATGAGACTTCACTGGAAGAATCCGCCACCAGTTTCTTGTAGTATTCGGCAATTTCTTTTTCCAGCTTCGGCTGAAACGGGGTCTCGACAATCCACTGCCGGATCTTCGCACCCGCTTGCGCCAGTGCCTTGACGTCACTCACGTCCAGGCCGGCGAGACAGCCGACGATGCGTTGCGCCAGGGTTTGCCCGCCGTCCGCGCTGTAACCCAGAAAATCACGAAAAGCCTGTGCCGTAGTGGCGAACCCGCCCGGAACTCGCACCCCCTTGCTGGTCAACTGGCTGATCATTTCGCCCAACGAGGCATTCTTGCCGCCGACAATGGGGACATCGGTCATCCGCAACTGTTCGAATGGAATAACATAAACGGCTTGCGATGCACTGCCAGACACTGCTTCAGTCATGATTTCCTCTAGAAGATGATTTGAATGAAATTGCTGGAACCGATACGGATTATTGCGCTACGGATGGGAACAGTCGCCATATTGTACTGTGCGGCGCAGTACCCTGCCGCCATCTCCATAGGGAAATCTCGGCATACGTCACAGAACATCGGTTGAAAAAGACCGCACCCATTGAACCTCAATGTTCACGGCTGACTTGATATGACCCCATGCCTGGCACGACACCCGCTGATCTTACTCTTATTGAATGGTTTTTACCTTGTCAAACGCCAATTTTCAGTGACAACACATGTCTTTCGCACCGGTCATGATCACACTGAAATAGATGATGTTCATGGCATGCGTTGTTCTTTGACGTTGTAAATATGCAATAAATCCATCGTATGTCAACCATTTGTCGCCGATGAATCCCCCCTTTGACTTAGGATGCCGTGTACTATTCAAACAGAGCCGTATGGTGACGCCCCGAATCTGCTGATGGTCGGGGTTTTTCGATAAAAATACCGAGTGAGGCAAGGAAGTGAAAAAAATTCTGGCAGTCGGCATTGCCCTACTGTTAGGCGGATGCGCCGCAACCAGCGACGCGCCACAAGCGATCAATTTCCCTCCGGCGATGCAGCACAAGGCGCTGGCAGCGGCACACTGGTCACTGATTGCCAATGATGTAGCAGAACACCTGAAGAACAGCATTGGCCGGGACAATCCAGTACTGTATGTCACCGAGCCACAACCAACCGATTTTTCGCAAGCATTCCACAACCTGCTGATCAGCGCTCTAGTGAACAAGGGATTCAACGTCGCCAAAACTCGGGACGGAAGCACATTGTCCATTGAAGTCAATGTTCAACTAGTTAGATTCTCCGCCCAGCGTTTCCAGAACTCCGGTTTTGACAGTGCCAAACCTCTTTCCGGCAGTTTGCTGGCTGTAAACGGCGTGGTTCCGCGCACCGATGCGGAGGGCGTCGACAGCCTCGCCAAATCCGCACTGGTAGACTGGAATGATGGCCGTTATCTTTCAAGACTGGCAGGCGGGATCACGCCGAGCCATGAACTCATTGTCACCATCTCGGCGACCAACAGCACGCAATACCTGTCGCGGCGCACGAATGTGTACTACATCCTCGACAGCGACAAACACTTGTACGACAGACCAGAAAGCAATAACAAATCTGTCAAGAACATCACCATAACGGGAGATCAATGATGAAACGCATCCTTTCTTTCCTCTTTCTCGCGCTGGCCCTGACCGCCTGTGCCGACCTGTCTTCTGACAATGGCAGTTCTTCCTCTGCTCCGACATGGGAAGAAGCTGCTTCAAACAAATTAATTCAGACAAGTTACCAGGCAGCAGATCAGTTGATCGAACAAGCCCTGCCAAAACTTGAAAACGGCCGGCCGCTGATTGTCGCCACCATCGTCAACATCAACGCGCTCGAAGAATCCTCGCCGCTTGGACGCATGATTGCCGAACAGATTTCCGGCCAGTTTTCCCGCAAGGGCCTCTCGATGATCGAGATGAAGGTGCGGAATAACGTGTACGTCAAACAGAATGTCGGCGAATTGCTGCTGACACGCGAAATCAAGGAAATCGCCCAGAACCACAATGCCCAGGCGGTCGTGGTCGGTACCTATACCGAAAGCTCGCAACTGGTGTTCATCAACCTGAAAATCATCCGCCCGACCGACAATGTCGTCCTCGCCGCGTACGATTATGCGATTCCGCTCGACAAGGTCGTGCGCTCACTGCTGCGTCGTTGACACCCGTTCACGCCGCCGTTTTTCTTGACTGATGAAAAACGGCGGGCGATCTGACATACATTGCACTGCCGCCCTCGGGACAGCATTTTTGCTGTTGCCCGACAGACTACGCCAAGCACGGCGCAGATAAAATACCCATAAACCATGCCAGACAAAGACCAACCAGACGCCGCCAAGCTTGCACGAACGGTGTTCATCGTATCTGATGGAACCGGAATCACGGCTGAGTCGCTGGCACGGTCGGTTTTGGCACAATTCGACGTCCCGTTCAAGAAGATCCCCCTGCCTTTTACCGACAATCCGGAAAAAGCGTACGACGCCGCGCATGCCATCAACGATGCGCTGCAACGGGACGGCAACCGTCCCATCGTTTTTTCCACCTTCGCGAAGAAATCGTTTTCCGACATCATCCAGCAATCGAATGCGCTGCATTTCGACGTCATCCAGGCTTTTGTCGATCCGCTGGAGCAGGAACTGGGCATCAAATCGGCACAGGAAATCGGCGTCAGCCATCAACGCACCAGCAGCGAGGAATACCATCGCCGGATAGATGCCATCAATTATTCGCTGGCGCACGATGACGGCCAGTCACACCAGAACCTGGCCAGCGCGGATGTCATCCTGGTAGGCGTGTCGCGCTCTGGCAAGACGCCCACCAGCCTGTACATGGCGATGCAATACGGCATCAAGGCGGCCAACTACCCGCTGATTCCCGAAGACTTCGAGCGCGGCAGATTGCCCTCGGTACTGATCGAATTCAAGAGCAAGCTGTTCGGGCTGAGCATCAGCCCTGAACGTCTGGCAGCAATCCGTCACGAACGCCGCCCGAACAGCCATTACGCCGCGCTCGACAACTGCCGTCACGAGGTCAGCGAAGCGGAAAAACTGATGCAGGAGGAAGGCATCCGCTGGTTGTCGACCACGGCCAAGTCGATCGAAGAGATCGCGTCGGC
>JAYFNP010000174.1:0-8363 GCA_034933385.1 Burkholderiaceae bacterium
GGCATTACCGCAACGGGCGTCGGCCGCGGCGGCAAGGTTCAGGAATTGCGGCTGGCGGGCGCCCATCTGGCGGCGTATGCCGGCAAGCGCGCGCGCAAAGGCAAAAAGCTGAACGTCAAATACAAGCCCTCGGCGTTACAGGCCAACGGATAAACGGAAAATACCGATTAGTGAAAGCGGCATCGGCAGTCGAATATCGCCTGCCAATGCTGCGCTGCTGCTGACGGATTTTGCCAATTTTCCATCGCTGCACCAATTCCGTTTATCATCGGGTTTGAGGAAATTTCGGTCGTTTGCCCATGCCAGTCGATCATTACGAAAACTTTCCGGTGGCGTCGTTTCTGCTGCCCAAACACCTGCGCCCTGCGGTGCAGACCATCTATGCGTTCGCGCGTAGCGCCGACGACATCGCCGACGAAGGCAATGCGCCGAACGAAGTCCGACTGGAATTGCTGAATGCATACGGCGCGGCGCTCGATCGCATTCAAAGCGGGCTTAATCCAAAATCGGCGCTGTTCCAGGCGCTCGACGACGTGATCCGCAATTACCGGCTGCCGCTGCAACCGTTCCGCAACCTGCTGTCCGCGTTCAAGCAGGACGTGGTCAAGACGCGCTACGCGAATTTCGACGAATTGAAGGATTACTGCCGGCGCTCGGCGAATCCGGTCGGCGAACTGATGCTGCACCTGTACGGCGCGGCCGATGCGAAAAACCTGGGCGATTCGGACGCAATCTGCACCGCACTGCAACTGATCAATTTTTGGCAGGATGTCGCCATCGACTGGCAAAAGGATCGCATCTACCTGCCGCAGGACGAGATGCAACAATTCGGCGTTAGCGCAGCGCATCTGGAAAAGCGCATGAGCAACGATGCCTGGCGCAAGCTGATGCAATTTCAGGTCGATCGCGCCCGCGCGATGATGCACTCCGGCGCGCCGCTGGCACAGCGCCTGCCCGGGCGCATCGGCTGGGAACTGCGGCTGGTGGTGCAAGGCGGACTGCGGATACTGGAAAAAATCGAAGCCGCCGATTATGACGTTTTTCGCAGACGGCCAAAACTTGGCAAACCTGACTGGCTGATGATCGGCTGGCGGGCGCTGGAGGGCTGACGCTTAATGGAGCCAGCGAACAATTCCAGATGAATGCCGCAGATGACTCACCACAGTAGTTTTTCAGCAGCCGGTTAAACGCCCGCTGGAGTTTTCGACTGCATCAGCTTTTTCCGGTCCAGCCTGCGCCCGTCGACGATAAACGTGCCATCGCCAACGGCGTGAATCGTGCGCTGCTCCTTGCGCGCAGCATCGACGTAAGCCGCCACGCCTTCCAGCATCACGATATTGTGTTTCCGCACGATATCGACCACCCGACACTCGATGTTCGCCAGGCATTCCTTGATCAGCGGTGCGGCGACATGCTTGCCCTTCACCGGCGTCAGCGAGAATCGTTCGAATTTGTCGGTATCCATGCCGGAACAGGTGCCGACGCCAACGACCTGGTCGAGCAAATCGACGCCGGGAATCGCCAGCACGCACTCCTTCGTTTGCCTGAGCGCGGCAAACGAATGGTTCCATGGCCCGGTGGTCAGCGCAAAGACCGGCGTGAAGTCATTCACCATGGTCCATGAAATCGTCATCACGTTGCTCTTTTTGCCGTCATGCGTGGTCACCAGCACCACTGGCCCGGACTCCATCAGCGTGAACGCCTTGCCGAGCCGGATTTTTCTCATGCCCATACGCCCCCTCCTTTCGCCCGATCCTGAAATTAGACCATGCACGACCGAACCGGTTCGCCGGCGCGCAAGCTGCTGATACGCCCGACAGCGCCCGAGATGCCGCGCCCATCCGGTCAACCCATGTATTTGGCAGGGTATATACTAAAAATACCCAAATTGGCCATGTATTTTCTGGCTATTTTAAAATACACCCCCCGGTATATTTTTCGACCTTGCTGAACGAAAATGCGTTTTGGGTCAATTGTTTGCCGGTTGCAGACGCACCGCGCACCGCTATCCGGCCACACGGAAAATCGTTCAGCCGTTTCCGAGGAAAGCGCTGAAAACCGTCGCGAGCGGTCGCGCAACGGGTTTCCCGCGCGTCTTAGCCGAAGATGCGCAGCGAATAATCGGTCGCGTGCAAATCCTTGGTCAGTGCACCGACCGAAATCCGGTCGACGCCAGTTTCGGCAATCGAGCGCACGCTGTAAATGTTGACGCCGCCGGAGACTTCCAGTGTGGCCCGGCCCGTGTTCAGTTTCACCGCCTCGCGGATGTTTTCCAGCCGGAAATTGTCGAGCAACACCGATACGGCGCCGCCATCGAGCGCTTCCTGCAACTGCGCCAGCGATTCGACCTCGACCTGCACCGGTACGCCGGCATTCAGCGCCTGCGCGGTTTGCAGCGCCGCGGTAATGCCGCCTGCCGCCGCGATGTGGTTTTCCTTGATCAGGATGCCGTCGTACAGCGCCATCCGCTGGTTCGCGCCGCCACCGACGCGCACCGCGTATTTCTGCGCCAGCCGCAGGCCCGGGAAGGTCTTGCGGGTATCCATGATTTCGGCTTTCGTACCGGCCACCAGCTGCACGAACTTGCGCGTCGCGGTGGCGACGCCAGACAGCAGCTGCAAAAAATTCAGCGCGGTGCGCTCGGCGGTCAGCAGTGAGCGCGCCGGCCCTTCGACCCAGCAGACCTGCATTTTCGCCTGCAAATCGTCGCCTTCGGCATAACACCAGTCGATCGTCAGGCGCGGATCGATGCGCTTCATCACTGCCTCGAACCAGGGCGCGCCACACAGCACCGCCGGTTCGCGCACAATCACGCAAGCCTTGGCGATCTTGTCCTCGGGCACCAGCCTGCCGGTGACGTCGCCACCGCCGATATCCTCGGCCAGCGCCGCGGCCACATTCGCTTCCAGCGCCGCCGCCAGTTTTTCGTCGAACGGCGCGAATCGGTTGACCAAGTTACTCATGCCGGCCCCATTCCCGCGGAAAACGGCTGATTCAGCTTCGCCTTTTGCTCGGCAGCAAACGCCAGCATGCGGTCGATGCAGACAATCGCCTTTTTGCCGACCGCCGGATCGACATGGATTTCATTCGCACCGGATTCGAGCACCGCCGCCAGATTCGCCAGCCCGTTCATCGCCATCCACGGACAGTGCGTGCAACTCTTGCAGGTCGCGCTGTTGCCAGACGTCGGCGCCTCAATGAAGCGCTTGCCGGGCGCGGCCTGCTGCATCTTGTGGAACAGCCCGCTTTCGGTGGCGACAATGAATTCTTCCGCATCCAGCGATTTTGCCGCGGCCACCATCTGCGAGGTCGAACCGACCACGTCGGCCAGTGCAATCACGCCAGCCGGCGATTCCGGATGCACCAGCACCTTCGCCTTTGGGTGTTCCTTCATCAGCAGTTCCAGTTCCAGCGCCTTGAATTCGTCATGCACCAGACACGACCCCTGCCACAGCAGCATGTCCGCGCCGGTTTCCTTCTGGATGTAGCTGCCCAGATGCTTGTCCGGCGCCCACAGGATTTTCTTGCCCTGCGCGTGCAGGTGGCGCACGATCTGCAGGCCGATCGATGAAGTCACCATCCAGTCGGCGCGCGCCTTCACCGCCGCGCTGGTATTTGCATACACCACGACTGTACGATCCGGATGGGCGTCGCAGAACGCCGTGAACAGGTCAGCAGGACAACCGAGATCGAGCGAACAGGTTGCGTCCAGATCCGGCATCAGCACGGTCTTGTCCGGACTGAGAATTTTCGCGGTTTCGCCCATGAAGCGCACGCCGGCGACCACCAGCGTTTTCGCCGGATGATCGCGACCAAAGCGCGCCATTTCCAGCGAATCGGATACGCAGCCGCCAGTCTCTTCTGCCAGATCCTGCACGTCCGGATCGACGTAATAATGCGCGACCAGCACCGCACCGCGCTCCTTCAGCAGGCGCTTGATGCGCTGCTTCAGCGCGGCCTTTTCCTCTGGCGACGGCGCCGCCGGCACGCGCGCCCAGGCTTCGGCAGTGCAGCTTGAGCCGACTTCCATTTGCGGAAATTCGTATTCGATGGTCTTGATATCTGATGTTGGCATGACAAAGAATCCGGTAAAAACTTTTAGGCATGTTAACGCTCATGCGGCGGGAGGTGTTGTCGTCAAATGCCGATGACTGCAAGGCGCTAGGCGAAGCGAAGAACCCTTCCCAGACGACGAAAGCAACACTGCAAGGCGGGTATCTTGCCACAAGCAGAAGGGAATGAGCAAATCGGGGAAAAACGGCCTGATCAACACGCCAAAGTGCCGATCCGATAGCCTCTCGCCCAAGATGTGGTTGAAAGACAACTGTCATCTCTGACACCACTTGATGCTGCTATACTCGTTTAAACTTCGCTTCGGGGGCCCTATGCACAATCCCATCTTTGAGAAAACCGACAAGGGTCGCGAGGAAATCGCAACGCGCAAATATCAGCTGTCCTCGCGTCTGCGCAGCTTGCTGGTCATGGTGGATGGGAAACAGACCATGGCGGAACTGCTGAAAAAAGTGGCACCGCTCAGTCTCAATGAACAAAATATCACCGAGTTGCTGGAAACCCAGTTCATACGCGAACGCACCGACCCGTCAAATCAGCACAACTAGCCGTCTTATTTTCTCTCAAAATCATGGACTCAAAACTTTCCCGCCCGCTAAGCTGCATCGCGGTGGGCTTGATGACGCTGTGCCTCACCCTTCCGGCCAGCGCACAATACATCTGGCTGGACAGCAAGAACGTCAAGAATTATTCGGATAAACCGCCGCCGCCATCGGTTCCGGCACGCCGCATCCTGAAAAAACCGCGCGTCAAGACCACTGCACCGGCCACGCCGGCATCGGCCAGTACGCCATCAGCTTCCGCAGCACAGCAAAAACCGGTGACGCCAGCCGACAAGAATGCGGCTGAAAAGAAAAAGAAAGAAGAACAGGCCGCCAAGGACAAAAAGACCGCCGAAGAAGCCAAACAGGCTGAAGTCAAAGCCAAGAATTGCGAACGTGCGCGCGAATACCAACGGACGTTAGATTCAGGGCAGCGGCTGGTACGCGCCGACAAGCAAGGCGAACGCTCGTTCCTGAGTGACGAACAGCGTGCACAGGAGCAGCAGGAAGTCCAGCGGGTGCTGGATGATTGCAAATAGCTGAGGAGCTACGGCGTTGAAACCGTTTTGGGCTTACTTGGTGCAACGGCCGCCTTTTTATTCGGGTCGACGACCTGGACAAACGTTTCACCGTCCTTGATCATGCCAAGTTCATAGCGCGCCCGCTCTTCGATCGCCGCCGTACCCTCCTTCAGATCGCGCACTTCCGACTCCAGCTTGGTATTGCGCTCCTTGAGGTCATCGTTTTTCTGTTGAGTGGCGGTAACCTGCCGATCCAGCTCCCAGACACGCAACCAGCCGCCCTTGCCGAACCATAACGGGTACTGAATCAACAGCAACAGGCTAGCCAGGATAATGGTGAGCAGGCGCATGCGCAACACATTGCGGTCGCGGATAGCCGCAACCGCAACGCCTTATTTCAGGTTGTAGTACGCGCTGCGGCCCGGATAGCTGGCAATATCGCCCAAGTCTTCCTCGATCCGCAACAACTGGTTGTACTTGGCCATCCGATCGGAACGCGACATTGAACCCGTCTTGATTTGCAGCGCATTGGTGCCAACCGCGATGTCAGCGATGGTCGAATCCTCGGTCTCGCCGGAACGGTGCGAAATCACCGCGGTGTAGCCGGCGCGCTTGGCCATTTCAATCGCGGCAAACGTTTCGGTCAATGTTCCGATCTGATTGATCTTGATCAGGATCGAATTCGCGATGCCCTTCTGGATGCCTTCGCGCAAAATCTTGGTGTTGGTCACGAACAGGTCGTCACCGACGATCTGCACCCGCTTGCCCAGTTTCTGGGTAAGCTGCGCCCAGCCGTCCCAATCGCCTTCGGCCATCGCATCTTCGATCGAAATGATTGGATATTTGTCGCACCAGGTTTCGAGCAGATTGGTGAAATCCTGGGCCGACAATGTCAGGCCCTCTCCGGCCAGATGGTACCGGCCATCCTTGTAAAACTCGCTGGCCGCGCAGTCCAGTCCGAGCGCGATTTGCGTGCCCGGCTGGTAACCGGCTTGTTCGATCGCTTCGATGATCAGTTTGATCGCTTCTTCGTGATTCGCAACGGATGGCGCAAAACCGCCTTCGTCGCCAACCGAGGTCGCCAGACCACGTCCCTGCAAAATCTTTTTCAACGCCTGGAACACTTCGGAACCGTAGCGTACCGCTTCACGAAAGCTCGGCGCCCCCACAGGGATGATCATGAATTCCTGCAGATCCAGGTTGTTGTCCGCGTGCACACCGCCATTGATGACATTCATCATCGGCACCGGCATCTGCATTGCGCCAGAACCGCCAAAATAACGGTACAGCGGCAGGCCAGCTTCTTCGGCGGCTGCCTTCGCCACCGCCATCGATACCGCCAGCAACGCATTTGCGCCCAGCCGGCTCTTGTTTTCGGTGCCGTCGAGATCAATCAGCGTGCGATCCAGGAACGCCTGCTCACTCGCATCCAGCCCAAGAATCGCTTCGGAAATTTCGGTATTGATATGTTCACAGGCTTTCAGCACGCCTTTGCCGCCGTAACGGCTCTGGTCGCCGTCGCGCAGCTCGATTGCCTCGCGTGAGCCGGTCGATGCGCCGGACGGCACAGCTGCGCGCCCCATCACGCCAGACTCGAGCAACACATCACATTCAACCGTCGGATTGCCGCGTGAATCGATAATCTCGCGACCGATAATGTCAACGATTGCACTCATTTCACATTCTCCCTAACTGGTTTTATTCGTTATGACAGTTCGGATTCGATAAATCCGACTTTCTTGACGACCCGATCGAGTTCGGCAAGCGTCGTCAGCAATTCCTTCATGCGGGACAGCGGCACCATGTTCGGTCCGTCGGACATGGCCACGGCCGGATTGGGATGGGTTTCCATGAACAGGCCGGACACACCGGCAGCCACGGCAGCACGCGCCAGCACCGGCACGAATTCGCGCTGCCCACCGGACGAGGTTCCCTGCCCGCCCGGCAGTTGCACCGAGTGGGTCGCATCGAACACCACCGGACAGCCGGTTTGGCGCAAAATCGCCAGCGAACGCATGTCGGACACCAGGTTATTGTAGCCAAACGAAGCGCCACGCTCGCACACCATGAAGCTGTCGGGATTTACCCCGGCAACTTTGGCCGCATTGCGCGCCTTGTTGATCACGTTGATCATGTCTTCCGGCGACAGGAACTGGCCCTTCTTGATGTTCACCGGCTTGCCTGAACGCGCGCACGCCTCGATGAAATCGGTCTGACGACACAAGAAGGCCGGCGTCTGCAACACATCCACGGTTTTCGCCACTTGTGCAATTTCCGCTTCGGAATGCACGTCGGTCAGCACCGGCACGCCGAACTGCTTTTTGACCTCAGCCAGGATATCCAGCCCGGCATCAATGCCCGGACCACGAAACGACTGGCCTGACGACCGGTTCGCCTTGTCGTACGATGCCTTGAAGATATACGGCATGCCCAGCGCCGAAGTGATTTCCTTCAACGTTCCGGCAATGTCGAGCGCCATCTGGCGCGATTCGATCACGCACGGGCCGGCAATCAGGAAAATCGGGCGGTCCAGACCAATGTCGAAATCGCAAAGTTTCATTCGGTTTTTTCTCCCGCCGGCTGGTGTTCCTGCTTATGTTTCAGCGCAGCCTGGATGAAAGAGATGAACAGCGGGTGGCCATTACGTGGCGTGGATTTGAATTCCGGGTGATACTGCACGCCCATGAACCAGGGATGAGAATTTTCGCCAGTGCGCGGCAACTCCATGATCTCGCACAGATTTTCCGACGGCGTGCGGGCAGAAACCAGCAGCCCCGCCTTTTCAACCCGTTCCAGATAATGATTGTTCGCTTCATAGCGGTGGCGATGCCGTTCGGTCACCACATTGCCATAGATCTCAGCTGCCAGAGTGCCAGGCTTGACCGCGCAAGTCTGCGCACCGAGACGCATCGTGCCGCCAAGGTCGGAGTTCTCGTCGCGGTGCTCGGCCTTGCCATCAAAGTTTTGCCATTCGTTGATCAGCGCAACCACTGGCTGCTCGGTATCCGGATCGAATTCGGTCGAATTGGCTTGCGCCAGACCAGCCATGTGACGAGCATATTCGATCAGCGCGACCTGCATGCCAAGACAAATGCCGAGATAGGGAATCTTGTTCTCGCGGGCGAATTGTGCCGCCGCAATCTTGCCTTCAACCCCTCGTTTGCCAAAGCCGCCAGGAACGAGGATCGCATCGTATTTCGCCAGATGCGCAACGCCTTTTTCCTCGATC
>JAYFNP010000175.1:0-1773 GCA_034933385.1 Burkholderiaceae bacterium
CGCGGCCGCTATGCTCGTCGTACCGATGGAACCATCCATCATCAGGGTGACGACATTGCCTTCCACCTTGGTGGTGAAATTCATTGTTCTGTTCAGATTGAACACCAAACGCGATCGTCCAGCGGCTTGGACAATGTTGACGTTGCGCACGTCGCCTAAACTGATGTCCTGCGCCGCTTTCCCGGTTCCGTTAGCCGTGTCGGCAAAGTCAACCGCAATACGCGCCGGATTGGTAACGGCAAACCCTATGGGCTGTTTAGCCGGCGGCTTCTTGAGCCTGACCGTAACCGCCACACCCGATCCGTGCTGACTAGCGCTGACGGATTCAATCGTATTTTCCTGAGCAAACGCCAGGACGCCAACCAGTGACAAACAGGCAAAAAAGCATGATTTCAGCCAGCGTCGCAAACTCGATCGCATCGCGATGAAATCATCGTTTTGTATTTTCAAAGCTGTCATTATTTGCTCTCCTGCAGTTCCAGCCTGGCTTTACGCTCGGTCCACTCACCGGACGCATCCTGAACGATTTCCTTGATATTGATGCCGTCTTCAGTTATTTCGGTGATCATGCCGAAATTCTGGCCCAAATAATTTCCTACCTTGGCTTGATAAACCAGCCGATCCGCCTGCAGGATGGCGTAGCTCATTCCTGGTTTTTTCAGTGTTCCGACCATTTTGATCGAATCAAGCGGATACTGTTCAAGCGCTTCCCGAGGCCGATCCATATCCGGCTTGATACCGCTGCTGGATTGGGCGCGCATTTTCGCCAGCGCAACATCCAGCTTGGCCGGATTGAACGGATCGACGCTATCCCTGCGCCCATAGGCGAATGGGGTAAATGTCTTTGGTTCGACCAGTTTGGGAACAAAAACCCTGGTTTCCCGCTTGGTCTGCGCCATCCACTCCTTGACTTCAGACTCGCCGCCGCTACCGCAGCCGGCCAACAACGCTACCATTGTCAGCGGCAAGATGATGCCAACAACGCGCTTCCGCATCATTTCTTGCCTCCTTTCTTCTTATCTGCTTCTGCTTTCGCCTTGCGTTGCGCTGCGACTTCTTCCGCATCCAGATAACGGAACGTCTTGGCAACTGCATCCAGCATCAGCAAACCGTCCTTGCCGGTAGTAATATTCAGGTTGTTCAGCGTCACGATCCGCGGCAGGTTCGCAATATCGCTGGTGAACGAGGCGATATCGTGATAATTCCCCGACACCTTGATGTTGATCGGCAATTCGGCGTAATACTCTTTCACCACCACCTGTCCCGGCTTGAACAGCTGGAACTGCAAGCCGCGTCCTACCCCAGCCTGATTGATGTCAGATAGCAGCGCATCCATTTCTGCTTTGCTCGGCAACTGTTTTTCCATTGCTGCGACATATTGACCGACCTTTTCCTTCTGTCTGCGCAATTCTTCCAGATTGATGGCCTGCTGAATTTTTCCCTTGTACGCCTCTTTCAGCTTGTTCTCTTCCTGCTCGCCACTGTCCAGATCTTCAAGTTGTCCGGACCAGTAAAAAAACCATCCCGCCACCACGATCGCCACCAGCACGCCCAGCGCGCACGCCAATTGGGGAACGATTGGCCATTGTCCAGGATGCACGCCTCTGAGGCCGCTGAACTGTGCCCTGAATGAAGCCAGCTTGTCTTTCAGGTTAAACATGATTCGCCCCTCACTCAGCGTTTGGCTGACGCCGCGCTGGCTGCACTTGCCGCAGGTGCGGCACTCGCCTTGGCTGAAGCGCTAGCGCTTCCAGCCGCCCCTGCCTTTGTTGC
>JAYFNP010000176.1:0-11292 GCA_034933385.1 Burkholderiaceae bacterium
AAAGCAGCACGCAACTGTAGCGTATTCACTTCGCCGGTACGATCAATTTGTGCGCAAGCTGTCATGAAAATCATCGAAAAAGCAGGCGCAAGAAGTGCCTGCATGAAACTGCCGACAACCGGGATGAAGGTCAACACGATCAGCACCATCAGATAGGCGGTAAACAGCATCATGAACTGGCCCGGACGTTTACGAAACAACGTCAGCCCTTCGCGGATCCAGCGCCAGCCAGCGCTCGCAGAGAGTGTATTCATGCGAACAGAAACGGAGCAGTTTGGGTCACACGCAAGCGCAGGATGCGCTCGAAATGTGCCGGATCGTGGGGTGTCAGCATTTCTGCGTCGCGTGGCAGATGGAAGTCATACAGCCGCGATAACCAGAAACGCAAGGCTGCAGCACGCAACAGTGGTTGCCACGCCTGCTGTTCTGACTCGGTAAACGGTCGCACAGCATGATAAGCATCAAGCATCGCGCGTACGCGGGCAGTGTCAAGCTCACCACTCTCCAGATCAATGCACCAGTCGTTGACTGTCACGGCTACATCGAACAGCCAGCAATCACAGCCGGCAAAATAAAAATCGAAAAAACCGGTCAGCCTGTCACCATCAAACATGACATTGTTGCGGAACAGGTCGGCATGAATGGGACCGACCGTCAACGTATGGTAAATATCCGACGCAGCAAAACTGTCCTGAAAAACCATCTCGGCGTGCAGCAGCTTACGGTCGTCCGCTGACAGATAGGGTTCGACAATGGGTGCGGTTGCACGCCGCCATTCGATGCCGCGCAGGTTTGGCTGGAACATCGGGAAGTCATGTGCGGCCAGATGCATCTTCGCCAACATCGCGCCGACTGCCGAGCAGTGCACTGGCGCAGGATGCAGTTGCCATTTGCCTTCAAGCTTGGTGACGACCGATGCCGGTTTACCATGCAGCGCATTGACAATCGCGCCAGTGCGGCTGGCAATAGGTTCGGGTACCAACACGCCGCGTTGTGCAAGGTGGCGCATCAGGTTCAGATAAAACGGCAACTGCTCAAATGTCAGCTGTTCAAAGACGGTGAGGACATATTCGCCCTTGTCGGTCGTAATGAAAAAATTGCTGTTTTCAATGCCGGATTCAATGCCGCGGATCGCGAGCGCATTGCCGAGCGGAAATTGGGTGATCCAGGATTTGAGGTCATCCAGGCTGACTGGGGTGAATACTGCCATGTGCGCGTGTAAAGTCGTTGATGCCGTATAGAAAGGAAATAAGCGCTTATTGCGACTTGGCCGGTTCCAGTCGGGGAGCAGATTCCGGATTCGGTTTCTTTTCCGCTTCTGTTTTCTGCCCGACATCGAATTCCTTGATGACCCACATCGGCACGCTGATGTTGCCTTCGTGCGCGTCATCTGGCGGGCCGCCAGCCGCTCCCTTGGGCTTCAGGTAGTAGGTGCTGCCACCACTTTTGACCTTGACTTCCTTCACCCGCCCTTGTTCGCGGCGCTCAGTAATCTCATTCTTATCGGCGTCGGGTTTGCGGATGGTAATGGCCGGCTGTTCACTTTCGTCCAGTGTTTCGAGTTGTGGCGGAGGCGGGGCATTGGCCGGTTCCTGGGCAGCCGCCGGCAGCACAGAAACTGCCAGCAAGGCTGCAAAAGGCAAGAATTGAAATTTACGCATAATGATGACGTCCAGAAATAAGTTTTGTGCAAGCAAAACGGACAGTTTTCCATTGTAACAAACGCTTGTTACAGGTACAGCATTTTTTGCCTTTCAGCTTCCGACATGGCAAGTTCACGCGTTTTGTAGAATTCCTGAACGGCATTGACCACTTGATCGGCATCATCGATCACCTGCATCAATTCCAGATCTTCCTGCCGGATCAAGCCCGCATCCACCATGCTGGTCTGGAACCAGTCCAGCAACCCACGCCAGAAATTGCTGCCGACCAGAATCAGCGGGATACGGCGTATTTTCTCTGTCTGCATCAAGGTCAGCACTTCGCTCATCTCGTCCATCGTGCCAAATCCGCCGGGAAACAGCACGAAGGCATCGGCATATTTGACGAAACCGACTTTGCGGGCAAAGAAATGCCGGAAATGGATGGGGATGTTTTGCCATAAATTAGGCTTTTGTTCGTGCGGCAAAATGATATTCAGGCCAACCGATGGCGACTTTCCTTCGTAAGCGCCGCGGTTCGCTGCAGCCATGATGCCGGGGCCACCACCAGAAATGACGGCAAAGCCGGCATCTGACAAGCGGCGGGCAACGGTCATGCACTTGATGTAGTCCGGATGGTCCGGGTGGATACGCGCCGAACCGAAGATCGTTACTGCCGGGTGCAGCGTCGAAAGGCGTTCGGTGGACTCGACAAACTCTGCCATAATTGAAAACATGCTCCACGATTCGCGTGCTTTCAGAATGGTGGCTTGTTTGATGTCTTCCACATTTCGCAAGTTGGGGACATTTTTTTCGTTATTTTCCATATGCACAAAACCTTGTTGTTAGTCGATGGTTCCAGCTATCTGTACCGCGCCTTCCACGCGTTGCCGGACTTGCGCAGTCCGGATGGTGCGCCGACCGGGGCGCTGTACGGCATCATCAACATGTTGCGCCGCCTGCGCCATGATTATCCCGCAAGTTATCTCGCCTGTGTATTTGATGCGCGCGGCAAAACCTTCCGTGATGATCTGTATCAAGAATATAAAGCGAACAGATCGGCCATGCCAGAAGATTTGGTGGCACAGATAGAACCGATTCACGAGGCAGTCCGAATTCTTGGCTGGCCGATTCTGATGGTCGAAGGCGTTGAGGCGGACGACGTGATCGGCACGTTGGCCAAACAGGCCGCTGCCAACGGAATGGAGACCATCATTTCGACCGGCGACAAGGACATGGCGCAACTGGTGAACGGGCACGTCACGCTGGTCAACACGATGAGCAATGAAAAGCTCGACCGTGAAGGCGTGGCGGCGAAGTTCGGGGTGCCACCGGAGCGGATACCGGATTACCTGTCTCTGATCGGCGATACGTCCGACAATGTTCCCGGCGTGGCGAAAGTCGGCCCGAAGACGGCGGTCAAATGGATGACCCAGTATGGTTCGCTTGATGGCATCATGGCCAATGCGGACAAAATCACCGGAGCGGTCGGCGAGAACCTGCGCAATACTCTGGACTGGCTGCCGAAGGCACATGAGCTGGTGACCATCAGGACTGACTGCGACTTGTCGGCACACCTGGCTTCTGTTGAAGATACCCTCAAGGGCAAACCGGAAGACATCGAGGCAATGAAGGCCTTTTTTGCCCGTTACGGCTTCAAAAGCTGGCTGCGCGAACTTGGCGCGGGGCCAGCAGCGCCGAAGCGTGCTGCCAGGCCGGCGCAAGAAGGGACGATTGCATCCCTCCAGGACTCGTTGCCCTTGTCGGCGCCGGTCGCGGCCAATTACGAGACGGTTGTCACGCAAGAACGGCTGGCCCACTGGCTGAAACTGATTGACGCAGCGTCGCTGACCTCGATCGACACTGAAACCACGTCGCTGGAACCGATGCGGGCACAATTGGTCGGGATTTCGCTGTGTTGCGAGCCGGGCGTGGCGGCCTATATTCCGCTGGCGCATGCCTATCAGGATGCGCCCGAGCAAATGTTGCGCGAACAGGTGCTGTCCGCATTGAGATCGTGGCTGGAAGATCCGGGCAAGCCGAAGGTAGGGCAAAACCTGAAATACGACAGCCATGTTTTTGCCAACCATGGCATTTCATTGCGTGGCATTGCACACGACACGATGCTCGAATCGTATGTTTTGGAAGCCCACCGCAGCCATGACATGGACAGCTTGGCGCTGCGGCATCTGGATCGCAAGACGATTACCTATCAGGAAGTTTGCGGCAAGGGCGCTGCGCAAATAGGTTTCGATCAGGTGCCGGTCGAACGTGCCACCGAATACGCGGCCGAAGATGCGGATGTGACGCTGCAGTTGCACCATGCACTGTGGCCGCGGATAGAGCGCGACAGCAAACTGCGTTTCATTTACGAGCAAATCGAGTTGCCGACTGCGGTAACGCTGCACAAGATCGAACGCAACGGCGTGTTGATCGATCGCGACAAACTGGCGGCGCAATCGCAAGAACTCGGTGTGCACATGCTGTCACTGGAGCAGGGTGCGTACGAAGCGGCGGGTCAGCCATTCAACCTGAATTCGCCGAAACAGATTGGCGAAATCTTTTTTGACCGGTTGCAATTGCCGGTAGTGAAGAAGACTCCGTCCGGCTCGCCATCGACCGACGAGGAAGTGCTGCAGAAGCTGGCCGAAGATTATCCGCTGCCGAAGATGTTGCTGGAATATCGTGGCCTGTCAAAGCTGAAATCGACCTATGCCGACAAGTTGCCGAAAATGGTGAATCCGGCCACTGGTCGCGTGCACACCAATTTCGCGCAGGCGGTGGCGGTGACTGGACGGCTGGCGTCGAACGATCCGAATTTGCAGAACATCCCGGTCCGCACTGCCGAAGGCCGACGCATTCGCGAAGCGTTCATTGCACCGACTGGCAGCATGATCGTCTCCGCCGATTACTCGCAAATCGAGCTGCGCATCATGGCGCACATTTCCGGCGATGCCAATTTGCTGCGCGCTTTTGCCGAGGGCGAGGATGTGCATCGCGCAACTGCATCGGAAATTTTTGGCGTGACCCCGCTGGAAGTGTCCGGTGAGCAGCGGCGCTATGCGAAGGTGATCAATTTTGGGTTGATTTACGGCATGAGCGAATTCGGACTGGCGTCAAATCTGGGTATCGAGCGCAGTGCCGCACGGAATTACATCGACCGGTATTTCCGGCGTTATCCGGGCGTGGCGCACTATATGGCCGACATTCGGGCACAGGCAAAAGCGCAAGGCTATGTCGAAACGGTATTCGGCCGGCGCCTGTGGCTGCCGGAAATCAATTCGCCGAATGGCCCGCGCCGCCAGGCTGCGGAACGGGCGGCGATCAATGCACCGATGCAGGGCACTGCGGCTGACTTGATCAAATTGTCGATGATCGCGGTTCAGCGGTGGCTGGAAAGTGAGCGCCTGCTATCAAAAATGATCCTGCAGGTGCATGATGAACTGGTGCTGGAAGTTCCAGAGTCAGAGTTGTCGCGAGTCCGGGACGAATTGCCAAAGATCATGTGCAGCGTCGCCCAGTTGAAAGTGCCGCTGGTCGCGGATGTCGGTATCGGCCACAACTGGGACGAGGCGCATTGACGATCAGGCTTAGTCGGGTTGCTCTGCCTCGGCTTCAGCGGCAGCCTGAACGCCGTTGAGATCAGCGTTGCGCGCTGCGCGCACCGCGCGTCCCAGGTCGGCGACCGACATCGCATAAAAATAACTGCGGTTATATTTGGCGATGGCAAAGAAGTTGGCTGTGCCGAGCCAGTATTCGGTCGGTTCGGAACCGTTTTGCAGATCGACCAGACCGAAGCGGATATTGGTTGGCAATTCGACGGTCGAGGTTACACCCGCGACTTCAAGATCGGCCGGCCAGAAAGTGGCTTTGAGCCCCTTGTTCAGCAGTGACTCCAGCCGGTTTTGGGCGGAAGAGTTGAGGTGTGCCGGAAAAGCGATCGGTTCGCCGTTTTGCCAGCCGTGGCGTGTCAGATAGTTGGCGATGCTGCCAATTGCGTCTGTCGGCGATTCGCGCAAGTCGATTTTGCCATCGTGGTCGAAATCGACGCCGTATTGGCGGATGCTGCCTGGCATGAACTGCGCCCAGCCGATGGCGCCGGCATACGATCCGCGCAGCGACAGCGGGTCGACGCCGGACTCGCGCGCCAGCAGCAGTGCGTTTTCCAGTTCATCGCGGAAGAAGGCCATGCGGGCTGCGCGCTTTGGCACGTCGGGATAATCGAACGCCAGCGTAGCCAGAGTATCCAGCACCCGGAAATTGCCGGTATGGCGGCCATAGATCGATTCGACGCCGATGATGGCGACGATGATTTCAGCCGGGACGCCATATTGCTTTTCAGCACGCGCCAGATCGCTGGCGTGTCGGTTCCAGAATTTGACCCCGGCATTGATCCTGACCGGCTCGACAAAGCGAGCGCGATAAGCTTGCCAGTTTTTCGGCTTGCCGGGGGGGGCGGGTTTGACCAGCCGGACAGCTTTTTTCTGGTAGTGCACCTGAGAGAAGGTGGCCTCGAGTTCATTCCGTGCAAAACCGTGCTTGGCGGCCATTTGATCAATGAAGAGCCGAATATCCGCAGATTGTCCAAATGCTGTCGCAGAGTCATCCTGGGATGGCATGGACGGCCCAGTTTCCTGAGCAACGGCGCTGCCGCCGGCGAGAAGTGCGGGCAATAGCAGCCATGTGCAGGCGAATCGGGCGGCGGCAAGACGGAAATTCTTCATGGTATTGGAAAGATAGAAAGTCGTAGGGCTGGGCTGGCGGTAGCGGCGACATTGTACTCTTGCAGCCTCAACGGCGGTGGGGCGCAAACGGATGACGCTGGCGTGCAATCGGTGATTTGCCGTTTTTCCGCTAAACTGTCAGATTGCACGGCAATGCACCCTTGAGTTTCCTGCTGTATTCATCATGACGACCGCGATCTATTCACATCAGTTGTGCCATTTGCACGAAATGGGGTCATCCCACCCGGAATGTCCGGCGCGCATCGAGATGATCGAGGATCAGTTGATCGCCAGCCGGATCGACGCTTATCTCGATTTCCGTGTGGCGCCGGAGGCGACGCTGGAGCAGGTCGGGCGGGCGCATACGCCGCAGGCGATAGCTCTGGTGCGCGATCAAGCTCCGGCCGAGCCGGGAAAATATTTTCCGGTCGATGACGATACCTCGCTGAACATGTATAGCTGGCGAGCTGCATTGCGCGCCGCCGGTGCTGGCGTGGCGGCAGTCGATGCGCTCATGGCCGGCGAGATCGACAATGCGTTTTGCCTGGTACGGCCGATCGGACATCATGCGCGCCCGAATACGCCGATGGGCTTTTGCGTGTTCAACAATGTCGCGGTCGCGGCGAAGCATGCGCTGGAAGCCCATCGACTGGAACGGATCGCGATTGTCGATTTCGACGTGCATCACGGTAACGGTACCGACGAAACGTTTTCAGACGATCCGCGTGTGCTGATGGTCGGCTTCTATCAGGAAGGCTTGTATCCGTTTCCTGCCAAAGGACCGGAGCGGGAACACATGATTAATGTCGCGGTGCCGGCCGGAACGAAAGGCGATGTGATCCGCGAGATTGTGACTACTAAATGGCTGCCGGCGTTGCGTGCGCACCGCCCGCAGATGATTTTCATCTCGGCCGGTTTCGATGCGCATCGGGAAGATCCGCTGGGCGGGGTTGATCTGGTCGAAGACGATTATGCATGGATCACCCACCAGATCATGGATGTCGCACAGCAATATGCGCACGGGCGCATCGTCAGCGTGCTGGAAGGCGGCTACAATCTGTCCGCATTGGCCCGTAGCGCCGTGGCGCATATCAAGGCGCTAGCGGACATTGACTGATTTTTCATTTGACGAAACATGACGACGGCCATCTATACACATCCGGTGTGCAAGCTGCACAAAATGGGCGAATCGGCCCCCGAGTGTCCGGCACGCATTCAAGTGATTGAGGACAAGCTGGTTGCCGATGGTCTTGATCGCTTTCTCGACTATCGTCTGGCGCCGGAAGCGTCGATCGAAGACATTCAGCGCGTGCATTTGCTTGACAACATCAACTGGGTGCGTGACAACGTGCCGGCCGGGCCGGACGAGTATGTCGGCGTGTATGACATGACGCTGAACCAGTATTCGTGGGAAGCGGCACGCCGCGCTGCCGGTGCGACGATTGCCGCAACTGATGCGGTGCTCGACGGTGAAATCGACAACGCGTTCTGCCTGGTGCGGCCGATCGGTCATCACGCAACGCCGAGCACACCGATGGGTTTTTCCGTGTTCAACAGTGTCGCGATTGCAGCGATGCATGCATTGAAAGTGCGCGGGCTGGAGCGGATCGCGATCGTCGATTTCGACGTGCATCATGGCAACGGCACTGATGATGCGTTCGCTTATGAGCCGCGCGTGCTGATGGTCAGCTTTTACCAAACTTTTCTGTACCCGTTCATGGGCAACGAGCGCGAACGGGTCAACATGGTCAACGTGCCAGTTGAACCCGGTGCCGACGGGCGCGTGATCCGCCAGCTGGTGACGGAAAAATGGCTGCCGGCATTGCATGCGCATCGGCCGCAGCTGATTTACATTTCGGCCGGGTTCGATGCGCACCGGGACGACCCGATCGGCGGATTGGGATTGGTCGAAGATGATTATGTCTGGATTACGCAGCAGGTGATGGCGATCGCGAATCAATATGCGCAGGGGCGCATCGTCAGCTCGCTCGAAGGCGGCTATAACCTGACCGCATTGGCGAACAGTGCGGTGGCGCACATCAAAACTTTGGCCGGATTGGAATAAGCATGTCGATACAGTGGTTTCCCGGGCATATGAACGCCGCCCGCAAGAAGGCGGCGGAAACGATGGAGAGCACCGATCTGGTGATCGAGGTGCTGGATGCGCGCATTCCGCAGGCGAGCTGCAATCCGATGGTCGAGGAATTGCGCACTTTCCGCCAGCGGCCTTGCCTGAAAATCCTGAACAAGAGCGATTTGGCCGATCCGGTGGCGACCAAGGAATGGCTGGAATATTACAACCGGCAAAAGGGGGTGACGGCGATTGCGCTCAACTGCCGCATGCCGGCAGAAGTCGCCCGAGTGCCGGCGCAGTGCCAGAAGATCGCGCCGCATCGCGGTGTGCCGACCAAGCCGCTGCGGATGATGATCATGGGCATTCCGAATGTCGGCAAATCGACGCTGATGAATGCGCTGCTGAAGAAGCGGGTGGCCAAGGTCGGCGACGAACCGGCGGTCACCAAGAGCCAGCAGCGGCTGTACCTGAACAAGAACATGGTGCTGACCGATACGCCGGGCATGCTGTGGCCGAAGATCGTGCATCCGAGCGATGGCCTGATGCTGGCGGCGTGTCATGCGGTCGGCGTGAATGCGCTGATCGAGGAAGAGGTTGCCGGCTTTCTGGCCGAGATTCTGCTGGCGCGTTATCCGCAACTGTTGGCGGCGCGCTATGGGCTGAAGGTCGATGGCATGGACAAGGTCGATGTGCTCGAAGGGGTGGCACAGCGGCGCGGTTTGCGCATCAAGGGCGGCGAGATGGATTTCGAAAAGGCGGCGCATGTGTTGCTGCAGGATTTCCGTAGCGGCGCGCTCGGGCGCATCAGTCTGGAAACGCCGGCCAGCCGTGTTGAAATGCTGGCACGACCGGTGCTTGCCTCGCAGGCGCTCGATCCGGATGCGCTGGACTGAATTTCAGCCGGAATTTGCAGAAATACCTGGGGTATATTGTGAAAATGCTTGATGTGGCTAGAACTTTCGCGGCTATTTCAGGATACTACCCCGTGTATTTTTTCGCCCAGTTTGGCGGCCATTTTGGCCATTTCCGCATCGGAACCGATCAGCACCAGCACGTCGCCGGGCTGAACAATGTGATCGCGTGGCGGGTTCATTTTCACGCCGCCTTCGCGGATGATGGCGACCACGATCAAATCGCAGGTTTCCCGATCGAACAGCGTGTCCAGCGGCCGGTTGGCCAGCGGCGATTTTTCCGTGACCAGCAATTCTTCGAGCTGGATTTCCAGCCGGTGCGGCGCGAACAGCGTATCGATGAATTCGATCGCGGTCGGCTTGAGCATCGCCATCGCCATCCGGTGGCCACCGAGCTGGTTGGGCGAAATGATCTTGTCCGCACCGGCGTGGCGCAGCTTGACCACCGATTCCGGCTGTACCGCACGCGACACGATGCGCAGGTTCGGATTGACCGCACGCGCGGTCAGCACGACAAACACGTTGTAGGCATCGTTTGACAGCGCGCAGATGATGCCTTTCGCGCGCCGCAGGCCGGCCTGGTTCAGGATGTCATCGCGGGTCGCGTCGCCGAGCAGAACCGGATGTCCGTCGGCACGCATCTGTTCGACCAGACTTTCGTTGGTTTCGATCACGACGTAAGGCGTCTTTTCCGCTTTCAGGATGTTGGCCACATTGCCGCCAACCCGGCCGGCGCCGCAGACGATCACATGGTTTTCCAGCTTGTCGATAAATTTGCTCATTCTCGCATTCCCCTTCATGCTGGACAGCTGCTTTTCCACGAAAATATTGACGATCGTTCCGAGCGAATAGGTGACGATCACCAGTCCGGTGACCAGCACCACCAGCAGGAACAGGCGGCCGCCGAACGTCTGCGGCACGATATCGCCATAGCCAGTCGTGCTCAGGCTGACGACGGTCAGCCAGAAGGCGTCGAACATCGGCCAGTCTTCGAAATACATCAGGCCGACGGTGCCGACGATCGTGATGCCCACCAAGCTCAGGATGGCGACCAGCAGTTTCAGACGGGATTCGGACACAGGTAGATTCTCGCTCGCAAAATTAGTCTTGATCTGAAATGGACCTGCCTGCAGCCCAGACGAATCATCGGCTGCCCGAGGTATTGTAGTGCGTTGGCACAAGGACAGAGTTTGCGGTTGGATAAAAACCACAGTGTTTGCGTTGCGAGCCATCAACGTGCTGGCGAGACTGGCGGATATCGTCCGCCCCGGGAAGCGCTAAAGGCCGGGAAGACGCAGTCTATCCAGCCAGGCGATCAGCGGGATGGTCGCTGGCAACAACGGCTCGACCGCGAGTTCGCCTTGCCAGGCGAACGCTTGACCTTCGAGGCTTTGCGGCTGGCCGCGCCAGTCGTGGCTGATGAAAAAATGCAGCCGGACATGCGCATGCGGATAGACATAATCGACGCCGCACCACGGTTCGGCCGCCACGATCTCGATGCCAAGTTCCTCGACAAATTCACGCTGCAAGGCCTCGAATACCGATTCGCCCGGCTCGACCTTGCCCCCCGGGAATTCCCAGTAACCAGAGTAAGGTTTGCCGGCAGGACGCTGGCCAAGCAGCACGTCGCCGTTCGGTTTCATCAGAATGCCGACCGCGACATCAATCGGCTTGTGGTTCACGGCGGGCATATTCAAACGGAGGGATTGGGATCAGGCATTTCCCACAGGTCGGCGGTTGGGGTGGTGCGTGGCGCAGCAATGCCGAAATGCGCATACGCAGCCTGCGTGGCGATGCGGCCACGCGGCGTGCGCTGCAGGAAGCCTTGCTGGATCAGGAACGGTTCGAGCACATCTTCGATGGTGTCGATTTCTTCGCCGATGGCCGCTGCCAGATTGTTGACGCCGACTGGCCCACCGCCGAATTTGTGCAGCACCGCTTCC
>JAYFNP010000177.1:0-11309 GCA_034933385.1 Burkholderiaceae bacterium
GAACGCATTCTTGCCGCATTGCCGGAGGGTATGCCGTTCGAACCCTTGATGACGCTTTATTTGACTGATAATACTTCGGCTGATGAAATTCGGCGTGCAAAAGACAGTGGTTGTGTGTATGGGGTAAAACTTTACCCGGCTGGAGCAACCACCAATTCCGATGCTGGGGTGACTGATCTGAAGCACTGCAGCAAGCCTTTGGAAATGATGCAGCGTGTCGGCTTGCCTTTGTTGATGCATGGTGAAGTGACTGACCCGGAAATTGACCTGTTTGACAGGGAAGCGGTATTTATCGATCGTGTACTGTTACCTCTGCGTAAGCGCATGCCCGAACTGCGGATTGTTTTCGAGCACATTACCACCAAAGAAGCGGCCGAATATGTCACGTCAGCGGAAGGTGACATCGGTGCAACGATTACGGCTCATCATCTTCTGTATAACCGAAACGCTATCTTTCAGGGTGGGATTCGCCCACATTTTTATTGCTTACCAGTTTTAAAACGAGAAATTAACCGCAAAGCTTTGCTGGCAGCAGCAACCGGCAATTGCAACCGTTTTTTTGCCGGAACTGATTCTGCTCCTCATCCCAAAGAACTTAAAGAACATCCATGTGGTTGCGCTGGATGCTATACCGCGCTGCACGCGCTTGAATTGTATGCTCAAGCTTTCGACTCGATTGGTGCAACCGATAAACTTGAAGCTTTCATGAGTTTTAATGGGGCAGATTTTTATCGTTTGCCACGCAATTCCGGCAAAATTACCCTTGAACGCAGGCAGTGGATTTTGCCAACTGAGCTTCCATTTGGCGAATCGGTTGTTGTTCCGTTGAATGCTGGGGAAGCCGTTGAATGGGCTTTTGCTGGTTAGGTTTTGTTTTTACTTATAGTCTTTATATATAAAGACTGATAATGAAGTACCTCGTTTTTCGTGGATAACTATTATAAACATTGAATAATCAAGAAGTTACAATTGGTATAAATGAGGTAATAATTTGAGGTGAAACTGGATAAATTTTAAAGAATTTACTTTTTCCACTTTAAGCACAAGTCGTAAAAAGGAAACCCACATGTTTACCCACAATGTTTCACGTGAAACGAAAAAAGACAGTACTTCGCCAAAATCTTATAATTCACCATTGCAGATTAATTGTTAGTAATAAATGCATTACCCTAAAACGTTTGATGTAATTGTTATTGGTGGTGGACATGCCGGAACAGAAGCAGCACTGGCTGCTGCGCGCATGGGGCAGAAAACCCTGTTATTGACACACAGCCTGGAGACACTGGGGCAGATGTCATGCAATCCGTCGATTGGCGGGATTGGCAAAGGACATCTCGTGAAAGAGGTTGACGCCATGGGTGGGGCAATGGCACTGGCTGCCGACGAAGCGGGTATCCAGTTTCGCATCCTGAATTCGTCAAAAGGACCGGCAGTGCGTGCGACACGTGCGCAAATCGATCGGGTGTTATATCGTCAGGCAATACGCCGTCGTTTGGAAAATCAGGAAAACCTGTGGCTGTTTCAGCAGGCAGTCGAAGATTTGCTGCTTGAAGGCGAAAGGGTGGTGGGTGCGGTCACACAAGCGGGCATTGCCTTCAGTGGTAAAGCGGTTGTGTTGACTGCGGGCACGTTCCTGGATGGGAAAATCCATGTTGGCTTGAATAATTATCCAGGCGGCAGGGCAGGTGATCCTCCTTCCGTCGGTTTATCTGTGCGGCTGAAAGAATTGAAGTTGCCGCAGGGCAGGTTGAAAACCGGCACGCCGCCACGCATTGATGGCCGGACTATTGATTTTTCGGTCATGCAAGAACAACCGGGCGATCTCAATCCAGTTCCGGTATTTTCCGTGCTTGGCTCAACGCTGATGCATCCCGAGCAAATGCCATGCTGGATTACCCATACCAATGTGCAGACACACGACATCATTCGTGCCGGTCTCGATCGCAGCCCGATGTTTACCGGCGTGATCGAGGGCATTGGGCCACGTTATTGTCCGTCGATTGAAGACAAGATTCACCGCTTCGCCGACAAGGATTCGCACCAGATTTTTCTTGAGCCGGAAGGTTTGACTACGCACGAATACTATCCGAACGGCATCTCGACCAGCTTGCCGTTCGATATGCAACTGGCGCTGGTGCATTCCATGCCCGGACTGGAGAATGCACATATTCTGCGTCCGGGTTATGCCATCGAATACGATTATTTCGACCCTCGGTGCTTGAAGTCGTCGCTGGAAACAAAACAGGTTCGCGGCCTGTTTTTTGCCGGTCAGATCAATGGCACCACCGGCTACGAGGAAGCGGCAGCACAAGGGATGCTCGCCGGTATCAATGCGGCATTGCTGTCGCAGGAGCGGGATGCCTGGAGTCCGCGTCGGGACGAGGCTTATCTTGGCGTCATGATCGATGATTTGGTGACCCAGGGCGTGACCGAACCGTACCGGATGTTTACCAGTCGTGCCGAGTACCGCCTCAGCTTGCGCGAAGACAATGCCGACATGCGCCTGACGGAAATCGGTCGCAAGCTGGGTTGTGTCAGCGATGAGCAATGGGAAATGTTTGAACGCAAGCGCGAAATTGTTTCACGTGAAATCGAACGACTGAAATCGACCTGGGTCAATCCGAAAATCCTGGCACAAGCGGAAGCGGAACGGGTGCTCGGCAAAAGTATTGAGCACGAATATGCATTGGCCGATTTGCTGTGCCGACCGAATGTCAGTTATGAAAAGCTGGTGACCCTGTGCACCGCCGACGGTTGCAATATAGGTGGGCCTGGAGAAACGGAAAAAAACATACGTGAACAGGTCGAAATCCAGATTAAATATGCTGGTTACATTGAACGACAAGCCAAAGAAATAGAACGCCATCGCAATTTTGAAAGCCTGCTTTTACCGCACGATCTCGATTACGCCGACGTGACGGCACTATCATACGAAGTGCGCCAAAAACTCGCCCAGCAAAGGCCGGAAACGTTAGGCCAGGCATCGCGCATCTCAGGCGTCACGCCGGCAGCGATTTCTTTGCTGCTGGTTTACCTGAAAAAACGCAACTGGGTCGGCTTTTCCTCGGAAGAAATCGCATGACTCGCGATGACCGTGCCACATTGCGTCGCCAATTGTCAGATGGAATCCGGCAATTGCCGTTTCCGGTCTCTGAGGAACAGTGCGAAAAACTGCTCGACTATCTGGCCTTGCTGTCGAAGTGGAATGCAGTGTACAACCTGACCGCAGTCCGCGATCGGTCGCAGATGGTCACGCAGCATTTGCTCGACTCATTGGTGGTCGTACCGGCTTTTGATAAGGTGAAGTCGGTACTCGATGTCGGTTCCGGCGGTGGCTTGCCCGGCATCGTGCTGGCAATAGTGAAACCAGAGATGAAAGTGTCGCTGATAGACACAGTCCAGAAAAAAACCGCGTTTTTGACGCAAGTGAAGGCTGAACTTGGTCTGGCCAATGTTACAGTGCATACCGGCAGGGTCGAAGCATTGCCGCTGGCCGAGAAATTCGACGCGATTACGTCACGCGCCTTCGCCAGCCTGTCGGATTTTGTGATGTTGTCAGCGCATCTGCTGGCGCCAGCAGGCTGTTTCATTGCGCTGAAAGGTGCTATTCCGCAAGATGAAATTGCACATCTGCCCGCAGGCTGGAAGGTGGAGGAAATTCGGCCATTGGTTGTCCCTGGCATGCAGGCCGAGCGGCATTTGGTATTCATGATTCGGAGCGAGGCATGAAATTGCGAATTTTGTGGTGTGCAGCGGTGATGGCGGTGATGGTGCCAGCGTATGCGCAGCGGCCCGTGCCAGAAGTGACCGCGGTCGCTGCGGTCGACCTTGATCGGTACGCCGGCAAATGGCATGAAATCGCCCGCTTGCCTAACTGGTTCGAGGCGAAATGCATCGGCGAGGTGAGCGCCGAATACAGGAAGCGTGCCGACGGCCGACTCGATGTGATCAACCGTTGCCGGCGCTCCGACCGTTCATTCGACCAATCCGTTGGGATGGCCGAGGTAGTTGATGCTGCCAGTCATGCGAAGCTGAAAGTGCGTTTTGCCCCCGCGTGGCTGTCGTGGCTGCCGATGGTGTGGGGAGACTACTGGATCATTGCGCTGGCGCCGGATTATTCATATGCGGTCGTGGGTGAGCCGGAGCGCAGGTATTTGTGGATATTGTCCAGAACGCCGAAGATGGATGACGGTGCCTATCGTGCCGCAATCAGACAGGCGGAAGAACAGGGTTTTGATGTGACCAGACTGATCAAAACAGGACAACAGGAATCGAAGTAAAACGAGACTGATGAAGCACATTTGATGGACAGATAATGGCAAAAATCTTTTGTGTCGCCAACCAGAAAGGCGGCGTCGGCAAAACCACGACCACCGTTAATTTGGCAGCAGGGCTGGCAAGCTTGCAACAACGCGTACTGCTGATTGACCTTGATCCGCAAGGCAATGCCACCATGGGGGCCGGCATCGACAAATCCGGGTTGTCGGCTTCGACCTACCAGGTGCTGATTGGCAAATCCGGCATCCACGCGGCGCGCCAGCCATCCGGATCGGGCGGCTTCGACATCTTGCCGGCGAACCGCGAACTGTCAGGCGCGGAAGTCGAAATGGTCGATATCGAACGGCGCGAGACGCGGCTGAAGGAAGCGTTGTCCGCCGTCGATAGCGAATACGATTTTGTGCTGATCGATTGCCCGCCGGCGCTGTCGATGCTGACGCTGAACGGCCTGTGTGCCGCGCATGGCGTGATCATCCCGATGCAGTGCGAATATTACGCGCTCGAAGGCTTGTCCGATCTGGTGAACACCATCAAAAAGGTGCATGCGAACCTGAACCGCGATTTGCAGATCATCGGCTTGCTGCGCGTGATGTTCGACCCGCGGATGACCCTGTCGCAACAGGTGTCGGCGCAACTCGAACAGCATTTCGGCGACAAGGTATTTCGCACCATCATTCCGAGAAATGTGCGCCTGGCCGAAGCGCCGTCATACGGCATGCCGGGCGTCAATTTCGACCCGAGTTCCAGAGGCGCAAAGGCATATGTCGAATTCGGTGCGGAAATGCTGGAACGGATCAGAACATTGCAAAACTAGGCAAAGGAACGGATTCATCATGGTAAGCAAAAAACAAAAAGGGCTGGGCCGCGGACTGGATGCTTTGCTGGGTGGCTCGACCGAACTCACCCAGGCGACCGAACCGGGTACCACCACCACGCTGCCGATGGCGCAATTGCAGGCCGGCCGTTACCAGCCGCGTACCCGGATGGACGAGGGCGCACTGAACGAACTGGCGGCTTCAATTCGTGAGCAGGGCGTGATGCAACCGATCCTGGTGCGGCCGACCGGGCAAAGGAATGGCGTCGATTCCTATGAAATCATCGCTGGCGAACGTCGCTTTCGCGCGGCGCAACTGGCCGGATTGAGCGACATGCCGGTGCTGGTCAAGGAAGTGGATGACCAGACTGCGGCCGCGATGGCGCTGATTGAAAACATCCAGCGCGAAGACCTGAATCCGCTGGAAGAAGCGCAAGGCATCCACCGGCTGATCACCGATTTCGGTTTTACCCATGAGCAGGCCGCGACCGCTGTCGGCCGTTCGCGCAGCGCAGTGTCGAACCTGCTGCGCTTGTTGAATTTGGCCAAGCCGGTGCAGACGATGCTGATGGCTGGCGACATCGACATGGGACATGCGCGCGCGCTGCTGGCGACCGACAATGCCGTGCAAATTTCGCTCGCCAGTCAGGTAGTTGCAAAACGCATGTCAGTGCGCGAAGCGGAACGGCTGGTGACCAAAAGCCTGAGCGACAAGTCGGCGGCGAACCGCAAGCGGCAAACGGAAAAATCGCGCGACATCGCCAACCTGGAACAGGAATTGTCCGACTTGCTGGCGACGCCGGTGTCATTCAAGATGGGCGCGAAAGGTCATGGCCAGATGGTGATTGACTTCGCCAATCTGGACGTGCTCGACGGCTTGATCGCGAAATTGAAGGCTTGACGCGGCCGAGCCATCGCGCCAGCATAACTGACCCGAACGGCATTTCAGTGAAATTGAGCCATAAAATATACTGATGGCTGTATTTTAAAAACGCCGCAGAAGTTCAGGCCAAACGGGGTATTTTTAGCATATACCCCTGGAAAACCACTCATGAAACGCCGTATTTCTGGCGATAGGCGGCGACGGCGTCGCGGTATTGCGTCAGCTCTGCGCCGGCGCCGCTGTCCGACAGATAAGTCATCAAGTCGTTCAGGTTGGCGATTGGAATCACTGGCATGTTGTACAGTTTGCCGACTTCCTGTACCGCCGAATGTTCGGACAGCGCGCCATCCTTGCCGGAACGTTCCATCCGGTCGAGCGCGATCAGCACCGCGCACGGCGTCGCGCCGGCCGCACGGATGATCTCGACCGATTCGCCGACCGAGGTGCCGGCGGAAATCACGTCATCGACGATCACCACCCGTCCTTGCAGTTTCGCGCCGACGGTATTCCCGCCTTCGCCGTGATCTTTCGCTTCCTTGCGGTTGTAGGCAAACGGCGTATTGCGCCCCTTGCTGGCCAGCGCGACCGAGGTCGCCGCGACCAGCGTGATGCCCTTGTAGGCCGGGCCGAACAGCATGTCGAATTCGACGCCGGAAGCGAGCAGCGCCTGCGCGTAGAAGTCGGCCAGCTTGCCGAGCGAGGCGCCATCGTTGAACAGTCCGGCATTGAAGAAATATGGCGACTTGCGGCCGGCTTTGGTGACAAATTCGCCAAAGCGCAACACTCCGGCGTTGACTGAAAAGGCGATAAATTCCTGTTGCAGCTTGCTCAAAATGAACCTCGATGATGGGTGAAAACGAAGCGTTATTGTAGCGCGAGCAGCAGCACGAATTGGGACATTACCGGATAATGCCGAAATGAAAAAAATTATCACCGCCAATCTGAACGGCATTCGCTCCGCCGCACGCAAGGGCTTTTTCGACTGGCTGAGCGCGCAGAACGCCGACATCGTTTGCATACAGGAATTGAAGGCGCAGCAAGCCGACATGAGCTTCGACTTGCTGGCGCCAGCCGGTTATCACGGCCATTTCCATTACGCCGAAAAAAAAGGTTATTCCGGTGTCGGTCTGTATTCGAAACGGGAGCCGGATGCGGTGCAGATCGGCTTCGGCCACGAAGAATTCGATGCGGAAGGGCGCTATGTTCGCTGCGACTTTGGTAACCTCAGCGCCATTTCGCTGTACGCGCCGTCCGGTTCGTCGTCGCCAGAGCGGCAGGCGGCCAAGTTCCGTTTCATGGATGCGTTTTTGCCGCATCTGAAAACCTTGATTGATAGCGGGCGCGAGATCGTAGTCTGCGGCGACTGGAATATCGCACATCAGGAAATCGACCTGAAGAACTGGAAAAGCAACCAGCAAAACTCCGGCTTCCTGCCGGAAGAACGCGCCTGGCTGACGCGGGTATTCGACGAACTCGGCTGGGTCGATGCCTACCGTCGTCTGTATCCCGAGGCGACCGGCGACGCTTACACCTGGTGGAGCAACCGCGGTCAGGCCTGGGCCAGGAATGTCGGCTGGCGCATCGATTATCAGGTCGCGACGCCGGGCATCGCCGCGCAAGCGGTGGCGGCAACGGTGTACAAGGAACAGCGTTTTTCCGACCATGCGCCGCTGATCATCGATTACCGCTGACATTGCGGGCATCAGATTGGTTGCGGCACGTCAAGGCCAGTTTATGACGCCGCGCTATCGTTGCAGGGCGGGGCCTTTAACGTATGAGGAGTCAAACATGAAAGTCTTGATTGCGTATTACAGCATGTACGGCCATGTTTACCAGCTGGCCGAAGCAGTTGCCGCCGGCGTGCGCGAAGTCGCCGGTTGCGAGGCGGTCGTCAAGCGGGTGCCGGAAACGCTGTCCGACGATATTCTCGGCAAGATGGGCGCGCTCGAGGCACAGAAACGCATGGTTTCGATTCCGGTTGCGACGGTCGACGATCTGGCGCAAGCGGATGCGATTATCTTCGGCACGCCGACCCGCTTTGGCAACATGTGTGGCCAGATGCGCCAGTTTCTGGATGCGACCGGCGGATTGTGGGCGCAAGGGGCGCTGATCGGCAAGGCTGGCAGCGTGTTCACCAGTTCGGCTACGCAGCATGGTGGTCAGGAATCGACGATCCTGAGCTTTCACACCACTTTGCTGCATCACGGCATGGTGATCGTCGGCTTGCCCTATGCGTTTGCCGGACAGACCAGCATCGCAGAAATCACCGGTGGTTCGCCGTATGGTGCTTCGACCATCGCCGGCGGGCAAGGTGAACGGATGCCGAGCGAAAACGAACTGGCCGGCGCGCGCTATCAGGGCGCGCATGTGGCACGCATCGCGCAAAAGCTGAGCAACTAGATGGCGTCTGGCCGGCAACCCCCTCATTTTCAGCGCGCGTTGCCCGGCCAGACATCAAGTCGAACTCGCCCATGCTGCTGGCGCAGATCACGGAATTCTCCAGATGTGGATTACCGCGTATGTTGGGTCAAGCGCGATCGATGCGCTGTCTGCGCCAGCCGATAGCCAGTTCCAAATCTCGTTCCAGATGAAGCAGTTCGCCGATCAACGCGCTATTGATGAGCGGACCCAACATGTACAGCCTCCCCATGACTTTCTTGCCTGCGATCGCGGCGTTTGCCGCCTGTCCTGGTGAGTGGCCGAAGACGGTCGCGATTGAATGTAAACGGCCATTGTAATCGCGGATCAATCCGTCAAAATAACACGCCAGTGTTTCCTGAGGGAACGCCCCTTAAAATATTGCATGTTTGCCAATTACGAGGACCGATTTGTCGTGCGTCAGGTGCCATGCGACCGCCGTCTGAAAAATGATTTGCCGCTTTTTGAGGAACAGTACTGAGAAGAATGATTTTTTTCCATATAATTGCAATAATCTGTGCCCGTATGGTGCGCAGAAAACAAAATCCCGGATTGATTCATGGAAAATAAAGAACAAGATATTCTTGAGCAATACATAAGGCAGCAACAGGAAACCGTTTCCGCAGATGCCTGGATCAAGCAATTCGGGATGGATGAAATCATGGACGATTACCTGGAAAAATCCGGGTATCCCACCGACCACGCCCAAAACCACGGCCCGATTAAATCAGCCGCCAGACAGTCTGCCAGCGAAGAAGAGATCCTTGAGCAATATCGGCAACAGCAGGGTGGCGACTTTACCCATAACTGGATTAGCCAGTTCGGCATGGACAATATTGTGGATGGTTATCTCGAAAAGGCCGGCTTTCCGACCGACTGACAAGGCGTTGATCGCCATCCGGTATCCACTGCATGGAGCGCGCGATGAAATCTCGTTGGTTTTTTTGTCTCAGCCTGATCGTTCCGATGGCGGCATCGGCGACCGACATTTATCGCTGGGTCGATGAAAACGGCCGTACCCAGCTGTCCGACATCGTTCCGGCCAAATACCGGGATTCGGCCATCAAGCTGGATTCGCGGCGCTACGAAGCCCCGGTCGAGCGCTCCCCCAACAGCAGCAACCATGGAGTGACGGGCAAGGCGCCGGCCAGCCAGGCCGCCGACAAGCCGAGCGCGCAGCCAGCGAATGGCGTCATCACGCCAGAACCAGGAACGGTGGATAATAGACAAAAGGCCGATACGGAGAACGACTGCCAGGCGCTTCGCCAGCGCTATCGAGAAAGCCAGGAGTGCTTTGCGCCGTATTTCGTCAAGGGTGGCGGCATCAAGACTGAAGCATTCGAGAAATGCGGCACGCCGGTACCCGATCCATCCGCGACCTGCGGCACCGTACCGCCAGAGGAATAGCACGGTTGTTTGAAACCGGAGCAGTTACCGCCAACCGCGCCACGGAGGAGATGATGCCAGCCGACCCGAAGACTTCCCAGTTGGGCGTGCATCCGGATGTACTGAAACTCGGCGCGGTCAGCTTTTTGACTGACCTCAGTTCCGAGATGATTTTTTCGGTGTTCGCGGTGTTCTTTACCACCATTGCTGGCGCTTCGGCTGCCTTGCTAGGCGTGGTCGAGGGGCTGGCCGACCTGTCCGCTTCGTCGCTGAATTACCTGTCAGGCTGGTTGTCCGACCGGACCGGCAAGCGCAAAGTGTTTGCCATTGCCGGTTACGGTTTCTCGACGCTGGCCAAAGCCATTTTGCTGCTTTCCAGCTCGATTGCCGGCCTGGGAATCTTCCGGGTGGTCGAACGGCTGGGCAAGAGCTTCCGTGCGCCGCCGCGCGATGCCTGGCTATCGGCGGTGGCCGAAAAGGATACGCGTGGCTATGCATTCGGGGTACACAAGGCGCTCGACAAATCCGGTGCGGTGCTCGGCCCGCTGGTGGCTTACGGCGTGCTGTCGTGGCTGGGCGAATCGAGCGCGAGCTATCGGATACTGTTTGCGATCGCGCTGGTGCCGGCCTTGCTCAGCGTCGCGCTGCTGTGCCTGATCAAGGAGCAGCCGGGCACGCCGCACCCGCGGGAAAACATGTTCGAAACCTGGAGCGTACTCAGCCCGGAATTCAAGCGCTATCTGATCACCGCCGGCCTCTTTTCGCTGGCGTATTTCAGTTTCGGTTTTTTGCTGCTGCGCGCCCACAGCGTCGGGTTCGCGGTGAAAGATATCGTGCTGCTGTATGCGTTGTTCAACATTGCCTTCGTCGTATCATCGCCATTGATCGGCAAGCTGGGCGACCGGATTGGCCGAGCGCGAATCATCCAGCTCGGTTATCTGCTTTACCTGTTGATGAGCCTGGGCTTTGCGTTTGCCGACAGTCAATCGCAAATTGTCGCACTGTTCATCCTGTTCGGCGTGTTTTATGCCATCGATGAAGCGCAAAGCAAGGCGTTCATCGCCGATCTCGAACTGGAACGGCGCGCGTCGGCCATTGGCTTGTACAATTTCATCACCGGCATCATTTACCTGCCGGCTTCATTGCTGGCAGGCGCGTTGTGGCTGTTGCATCCAGCCAGCGCCTTCCTGGCGGCGGCGGCGATTGCCTTGCTCGCGCTGGTGACGTTTATCATCTTGCGACCGGACAAACCGCGTGATGCCGGTTTAACCGAAGTCGATTGATTGGCAGCCATATTGAGTGATCGGCATGGCATTTGCTTTTCACCCAAGACTCAAACTAGCGGAAAGCATTCAATGAAAGTTCACGTATTGCAGCATGTGCCGTTCGAAGGTCTGGGCAGCATGCAAGAGTGGCTGGACGCACGCGGCGCGACGGTCAGCTGGACGCGGTTTTACGCCGCGCCGGAGTTGCCCGATCCATCGTCAATCGACCTGGTGATTGCGCTGGGCGGCCCGATGAGCGTCAACG
>JAYFNP010000178.1:0-5199 GCA_034933385.1 Burkholderiaceae bacterium
CATCGCGCGTAATCGCCTCATCCGGCGTCATCGCATGCAAGCTATACGCCCCGGGCAAATCGACAATCTTGAAATCGATACCGCCGGCCGATGTAAATGCGCCTTCCTTGCGGTCAACCGTCACGCCGGCGTAATTCGCAACCTTCTGGCGCGCACCGGTCAGCCGGTTGAACAAGGCTGTCTTGCCGCAATTCGGGTTGCCAACCAGGGCGACGCGCATGGGATGGGGAATGGCTGTCATGTCGGCTCCCGGACGATATCCTGCGCCACGCGAACCTGCGCGGCTTCGCGGCGGCGCAACGCAAAGGTGGTATTGCCGATGCGCACGGCCATCGGATCGCGCTGCGGAAAGGCTTCCGCGACCACACGCACCACCTCGCCGGGCGAAAAACCAAGCTCCAGCAGGCGCATCCGGATCGCCGGATCGTCGTCACCGCTTCCCTCCATCAGACCAGTGACGATCGCGGTCTCCCCTTTTTTCAACATCGCCAAATGGCGGGGCATGGGCTTCTGTGAGTCAGGCATACATTGTTGTCCAATTTCGAATGGCTGCACTATAACATGTAAATGATAATTATTCTTATTTGAATGCGATTTTTTCTTTATCCCTGTGGCACAACCGATGGCATCACCGCCATTCCATGCGCAATTCATGCCAGCGCTATCAATGACCGGCCTTTGCCACGTATACTTCTATCAGCCAACCTTGACCCTGCACCCGATGAAAGCGATCTTTCCTATCCGGCAATTGCTTGCCTGCCTGCCCCTTCTGCTGGTCACCTCTGCCTTGGCGCAGGGACTGCCTTACGAAGTTGAAAACGAATTGCGCCGGGCGCACATTCCGGTAAAAGCGACGGCAACACTGGTACAGCAAGTGGACAGTCGCGCCGCGCTGATTTCAATGAATCTGAAAGCACCGTTCAATCCGGCATCGACGATGAAGCTGGTGACGACCGGCGCCGCGCTTGATCTGCTCGGGCCGACTTTCAGCTGGAAAACGCAGGCCCTGGCAACCGGCAAACAACTTGATGGCGTACTGCATGGCGACCTGATTTTCAAAGGCAGCGGCGACCCGAAGTTTCTGATGGAAGACATGTGGCTGTTCCTGCGCAAAATCCGCGCGACCGGCATCCGCGAAATTCGCGGGAATCTGGTGCTGGACCGCAGCAACTTCGAAGACCGGCCGTTCGATGCGGCCGCGTTCGACGGCGCGCCGGAAAAAGCCTACAACGCTGGCCCGGATGCCCTGTTACTGAACTATGCGGCGCTGCAATTCAGCTTTGCACCGAACGCAGCCGGCAACGGGGTACATGTCCGCCTTGACCCGCCGCTGGCCGATTTCACGCTTGCGGCGCCGGCCTTGTCGAATGGCAATTGCGACGGCTGGAAAGAACGGCTGGAAGCCGATGTCAGTCCGCATGGCGCGCGTTTTTCCGGCAGTTATCCGGCGAATTGCGGCGCCATGACCTGGTCGATGCATCCGTACCGGATGAACGCCAATGATTATTTCGGCGCCGTGTTCCGACAAATGTGGCGTGACGCTGGCGGCACCTTCCGCGGCGCAGTCATCAGCAGCACGACCCCGGCCAATGCCTGGCCGGTAACCGAATGGACGTCGCCGCTGTTGCCGGAGATCATCCGCGACATCAACAAATTCAGCAACAACGTGATGGCGCGGCAACTGCTGCTGGCAATCGCGCTGCAGCACGGCGCTCCGGCCAAACCCGAACGGGGAGCAGAAGCGATCAAGGCCTGGCTGGCCGGCAAACAAATCGCTGCGCCGGAACTGACGATCGAAAACGGTGCCGGCCTGTCGCGCATCGCGCGTATTTCCGCCGGTACGATGGGGAAAATGCTGCAGGCAATCTGGCGTTCGCCGCTGATGCCGGAATTCATCTCGTCGTTGCCGCTGGCCGGCCAGGATGGCACGATGCGCCGGCGCGTGCAGGAAATGAATGTCGCCGGCAACGCGCATATCAAGACCGGCGCCTTGAAGGAAGTGCGCACCATTGCGGGCTATGTGTTGGCGGCATCCGGCAAGAGTTATGTGATCGTCAGTTTCATCAATCATCCGAACGCTGCCGGAGGCAGGAGCGCCCAGGATGCATTGCTGGAATGGGTTTATCAGCATGGATAACTTCCGCGCCAGTCGGTACCAGCTGGCAACACGGCCTGTTTTCAGATGACGGTTGATAATTGAAATACCGATTGATGTTTTTTGCTTGTCCTTTTTCCCGACATGCTTTACATTAAAGACGTGATCCACTTCCAGAAGGGGTTCATATTCAACGTAAATCACTAAGCACAATGAGCTTCACCTGATTACGCTGCCGATCATTCGGCTTTCAGGAACTTCGAGTTCCTTCCATTAGGTTTCACAGGAACCAACACGCGGTGGCACACCACCACCCCAAACGGCGGAGCGATCCGCCGTTTGTCTTTCAGGCAGCCATTTTGACGCTGGCCAACCTCCACAAATACTCCATAGGGTATTTCTCAAAAGCCGCACAACACCTGGCCTGAGTCAGGCATTTCCAAATATACTGCCGAAATTCATGGTTTCCAGCCGGTCGCTGCCATCCACCGCCAGTGCGCGCGAACGATCGGCCAGTTCAACTGCGTATCTTCTTCGCCTCGAACATGCGCGCGTCGGCCGTATTCAATAGCGTCTCGACATCGTTACCATCTTGCGGGAACAGCGCCCAACCGACCGAGATGCCAATCGTAATTTTTTCTTGCTCAAATGCAATCGGCTGTTCGGCGACCGCGCGAATTTTCTCCATCGCCGCATCGACCTGCTCAATATTGCCGACATCAGCCAACAACACCACGAACTCATCGCCGCCATAACGAACAACCGTATCGGTACCGCGGGTTGCCGCCTTCAGGCGATCAACCAGCGTAATCAAGGTGCGGTCACCGGCGTTATGCCCAAACTGGTCGTTGATCTGCTTGAACTTATCCAGATCGATGAACAACAACGCAAAAGCGGCCTGATCGGACGATGGCTGCCATTTTTCCCGCAAGAACCGGATCCGGGTGAACAAAAATTCGCGGTTGTATGCACCCGTCAGCCGATCGGTACGCAGATTGTGTTCCATCTCGTTGAAAGTCCGCGCCAGTTGCCCGATTTCATCCTGACGATGGATGTCCAAATCTTTGACCGGCTCACCAATGCCGATTTTCTGCGCTGCGCTGTTCAACAGATAAATATCGCGCACTACGCGGTTGATAATCACCATGCCCAGCGCCAGCGCCAGCATGATGCACACCGCGGCGACCACGGCGCTGCTGACGAAACTGCTGGTCACACCGCTCAGGAAATCGGCACGCGGCGCAGCGACCACGGCCACCCAGTCCAGTCCCTGTTTTTCGCCCACTATAGCAGCGGCGACCTCGACCTCACCGAATCTCGACTCCAGCGTCATCATCAGCGGCTCTGACGATCCAGCCGGGGTGCCGTTGCGCCACTCGAGCACCTTGCTCCATGAAGCGCGAATCACCGGCGATTTCATTTCGTCGGCGCGCAAGCGCTCCTCTTGTCGGTCACGCGAGACGAACGGCATTTCGCTGCCGGAGCAGGCCACCATCTTGCCGTTTCGGTCGATCACATAGGCGACACCGTTTTTGCTGACGGCCAGACTACCCAAGTAATCATGCAATGCTTTCAGTTCGACATCCACGGCAACCACGCCCACCGGAGTTCCCGCCTGACGCACCGCGCGCGAAACCGTGATGGTCGGCTTGCCCGAGGTGAAATCGTTATAGACCGATGACCAGACCGGCGCATTTTGCCTGACTGCCGGCGCATACCAGGGCCGCGCCCGCGGGTCGAACGCGTCGGTTCTCAAAATGGTGGCGCGTTCACCCGGCCGCGAAACCGAATACACCTGACGCATCGCTGTTCCTGAAGGACGCCAATACAGTTCCGTCAGGTAACCATTGACTCGATATACGCCGACAAACCGGCCATCTGTGCCACCGAAATAGGTGTAATTGCCAGCTTCCGGGTAAAAACGGCTCACCGACCAAATGCGTTTTTCCATCAATGCCAGATCAATGGGCGCAACACGCTTCGTCGTCTGCGCTCGCGCTTCCGGCTCAAGCGCATCCAGAGTACTCAGTGCCGCATTCAGATGTTGGTCGGTTACGGTACCAATCCGCAAGGCGACATCCGTCAACACGCGCCGGGTAAGGGTATTAACCGCGGTTGAACCGGCCTCGAACAACATCCAGCCAACGGTCAATGGCACCAGCAGCACCAGCAAAACGAAAGGGAATACCAGTTGATATTTCAGCGAAAATTTCCGCATGACAGTCAATCAATTCGGCAATACGACTTGAGTATATGTTAAAAATATTGATTTTCTGCAACTTGCCGCATTTTTATATCGCCAAACAACACCCGAAACAACAGCGATTTCAGCAAGATACGAGGCGAACCTCTTGCCAGCGAGAAAGACTTCGTAATGCGAGGAATCGCATCGAAGCGTGTGGCCAGAAAAAGTTTTCAAGGCGCCCCTGGTTTGGTTCCGGCGATGCCGGAGCCGCCATCACAAGACGATTGGCTTGTTCGACAGCTGGTTCACATGGGTTCCGCTGGCCGGGAAATGCGTTTCCAGCAACGCGTTCAATCGAACCATGGCGGCCACCGAACTGTCGTGGAATTCTCCTTGGGCAAAGCCGCGCGTCATCGTCCGGCAGACTGCATGCCACGCCTCCTTGCCAATCAACCGGCCGACGGCGCGGTCGGCAATGATCTCGACTTTGCGATCAGCGAGGTTGATGTAAACCAGCACGCCACTATTCTCTTCGGTATCCCAGATGCGATAGCGCGAAAACAATTCAATCGCTCGCTGGCGCGATGTGATGCGTTGCAGAACCGCGCCCAAAGACAACGAATGCTCGACGATCAAGCGTACTTCGGCACGATGCCGTGTTTCCCCGTCGGCAATCGTCGCTTCGATCACCTTGAGGGTTTCGGCTGGAAACGCCCGTTTTCCGGCGGAGGATGTCGTGACCCCATGCTTGAGCAAGCGCGAAAAAATCTTCATCACCAGTCTCCTGAAGCGCCGCCGCCGCCAAAATCCCCGCCGCCGCCGGAAAAACCGCCGCTGTCGCCACCGCCGGAACCGCCCCAGCTATCGAAACCGCCCCCGCCGAGGTATATGCCGGACGAACGTCCCCAGCCGTCGCTAC
>JAYFNP010000179.1:0-5210 GCA_034933385.1 Burkholderiaceae bacterium
GGTCGAGCGGGACAAGGCGGTCCTCGGCATTTGCCTCGGCGCGCAACTGATCGCGAATGCGTTTGGCGCCAAGGTGTATCCGAACCGGCAAAAGGAAATTGGCTGGTTCCCGATCGAAAACCTGGCCGATGACACCGCGCTATTCCGCTTTCCGCCTTTGGCGACCGTGTTCCACTGGCACGGCGAAACCTTCGATTTGCCGTCCGCTGCGGTGCGTCTGGCCCGAAGCGCCGCTTGCGAGAATCAAGCCTTTCAATTGGGCAGCAAAGTCATCGGCTTGCAGTTCCATCTGGAGACGACGCTGGAAAGCGCGGATGCGATCATCACGCATTGCCTGAATGAGCTGACGGCTGGCGAGTATGTGCAGGATGAGCCAACGTTGCGCGCTGCACCGTTTTCCGCCTATCGCGACGTCAACCGCATTATGGCGACGCTGCTGGATTACCTGACGCGGCAGCTTGTTTGACGGTGTCAGACGGGTTCGTCGACGGCCGCGGCCGGATTTCTGCCTGAAAATATACTATAGGGTGTATTTAAAACCGCCAGGAAAAGTGTGGCCTGAATGCGGTTTTTCAGCATATACCCTGCATAAAACAGCTATTCTGCCAGCAGACCGGCGTGTTTCAGATAAGCGCTGAACTGGTCCACGGTCATCGGCTTGGCAAAGTGGAAGCCTTGCCCTTCGTCGCAATGGAATAGTCGCAGCCGTTCGAGCATCTGTCCGTCTTCAACCCCTTCGGCCAGGGTTTTCAGCCCTAGGCTTTTGCCCATCTGGATGATGGCACGCACGATGGCGGCGTCTTCCGGATCGTTGGTCAGGTTGCGGATGAACGAGCGGTCGATTTTCAGTTTGTCGACCGCGAATTGCTTCAGGTAAGACAGGCTGGAATAGCCGGTGCCGAAGTCGTCGATCGACAGCCTGACGCCGAGCGCTTTCAGTCGGTGCACCATATTCAGGTTGTGCTCGGTATTATCGATCAGGATCGATTCCGTCAGCTCCAGTTCCAGTTGCCACGGATTGATGCCGGACATTTCCAGCGCCGAAATGACCGACTGTTCCAGGTCGCCGCGGGTAAATTGCACGGCCGACAGGTTGACCGCAATGACCAGACCTTGCGCCCCTGCCTGCTGCCATCCAACCATTTGACGGCAGGCTTCATGCAGCACCCAATTGCCAATCGGTACGATCAAGCCACTATCTTCGGCTAGTGGGATGAAAGTCATTGGCGGAATCAAACCCATTTCCGGATGCTGCCAGCGCAGCAGTGCTTCGGCGCCAACCACGTTGCCGGTGGCCAGGTCGACCAGGGGCTGATAGTGCAGCAGCAATTCCCGGCGATCCAGCGCACGCCGCAAGCCGTTGGTCATGTTCAGCTTGGTTTGCGCATCCGCCTGCATACGCTGGTCGAAAAAACGGCACAGGTTGCGGCCGGCGTCCTTGGCCTGGTACATCGCGATGTCGGCGTTCTTCAGCAGGGTTTCGAAATCCCTGCCGTCGTCTGGATAGATCGCAATGCCGATGGAAGCGGAAGTGGTCAATTCGACGCCATTGATAGTGAACGGTTGCAGCAGGCAGCCGGTCACTTTGTCCAACACGGGCATGATCGCTTCGGTGTTGGGCAGCCCCGGCAATACGATGATGAATTCATCGCCGCCCTGGCGGCTGATGGTATCGGTCTCGCGCAGCGCACCCGACAGCCGCTTGGCCATCGCCTGGAGCAAACCATCGCCAGTGGCGTGGCCGAGCGAATCGTTGATCGCCTTGAAATTGTCCAGATCAAAATACATCAACGCGACAATTTCCTGCTCGCGCTCGGCCCGGGCCATCGCCTGCGCCATCCGATCCTGCGCCAGCGTGCGGTTGGGCAGCCCGGTCAGCGCATCGTGGAAAGCCAGGAAATTGATCTGTTCCTTGGCTTGCGTGTGTTGCGTAATGTCTTCGACGCAAGACCAGATGAATTGTTCGCCATGCCGTTCGACCAGTGTGCCGGTCAGCCGCACCGGCACGCGCCGGCCGGACTTGTGCAAGTATTCCTTTTCATACGGGCCATAACGTCCGGTATTTTTCAAACTGTCGAGCTGTTGCTGTTCGCTCTGCGCGTATTCAGGCGGCGTGATCTGCCAATAAGTCAGGCGCAACGCTTCCGGTATGGTGCAGCCGATAATGTCGGCAAAGGCCTGGTTTGCATCGATGAACGAGCCATCCATCCGGCATAACAGCAGCCCGATCATCGAATTCTCAAACAGCATCCGGTTGTAATGCTCGCTTTCGCGCAATGCTTCCAGCGCCGATGACAGTTCGCCGGTTTTGGCGGCCACTGTGCGACGCAGTGCGCGGTTCAGCCATAGCAACGCAATGGCCAGCAGTAGTACGACCAGCAATGACAGGCCGATGTATTTGATCAGATTAAAATCAATCTTGCCGGATAACGATGTGCCCAGCCAGCGGGTGTCGATGGCCTTGCGTTCGTCATCGCTGATCTGGCGAAAGCCTTGCGCGATTCGTTCGTGCAGCGCGTCATTGCCTTTGCGTGTCGCCCAGCGGAACTGGCCGGTATACAATGGTTTTTCGATGTGGCGGAAGGCGCTCTCGAGGTTGTTACGATACAAAAAGAACATGGCCGGCTCTTTTTCCATGCAAAAGACATGGATCTCGTTATCGGCCGCCGCTTTGACAATGGCTTCGTAACTTGAATACTTGCGGAAATTGCTGATGCCGTGGGCGGTCAGCCAACCGATGGCGGCATCGCCGTCCTTGATGCCAATCAGAAAGCCCGGCAAATCGTTGACATTGGTGATGCCGCTGAGTGACTGATGAAAGAAGATGGTTGTTTCCAGCGTGGCATATGGCTCGGAAAAGCGCAGTCGTCGTTCGCGTTCTTCGGTGCGGAACACGGTGTCCAGCACGTTCGCCTGGTCTGCTTCCATGGTTTGTTGCGCCTTGGCCCAGTCGGTAGCGACGATGCGTACCGGCTGGCCGGTTTTCATCGACCACAGATCCCAGAGATCCTTGCTGATGCCTTGCAGGTTGCCGTTGCTGTCGCGGAAACTGTACGGCGGGTAGTTGTCATCCATCGCGACGACGATATCTGCCGGCGTGTTGTTATCCGGTGCAGCCTGTGCCCACAGGCAAAACGCGAACAACAGCAGGCCTAGCAACTGACGGCCAATCGTGCGAAAGGGCAGGGGGCGGACTGGCATCATGGTTCTGGTTTTTGATTCGCGTCTCGGCACAGAAGAATACTGGTTGGTGCATGGCTTGGCAAGCAGCGCGCGTTGCCTGGTTCATGCGGGCTTACGCATGGATATGAGGCTAGGCACAAATCGCATATTGGAATACCCAACGTCAGCAAAACCCGTGCCGGGGAATGAACACAAAACCAGCGCGGGAATGGCAAGTTTCGCAAGGGATTTCTACGCGGCAATGATAAATGCTAACGGCGGCGGCTGATCGCAGGGTTGATTTTGAACAATAAGCAGGCGTGTTTGTGCTGCGTTCGCCAGCTGGCGCCAGCATCAAAAATACAGGGCGGGGTATTATGGGGAAGCCGCATTATATCTGGCCTGAATAGGTCATTTATCGACATACTACTGAATTTTACACTGCCTGTCGGGTCGGAGCGGCAGGTTGAGCGGGAAAATGCGCCTAATGCCGAAGCAGGTATTCGAACGCACTCAATGATGCTTTGGCGCCGTCGCCCATCGAAATGATGATTTGCTTGAACGGCGAACTGGTGGCATCGCCGGCAGCAAACACGCCGGGAACCGAGGTGCGGCCATGTGAGTCAACGACGATTTCGCCGTTTTCATTCAGCTCGACGGTATCTTTGAGCCAGGCTGAGTTCGGCGTCAGTCCGATTTGCACAAACACTCCTTCGAGGTCGATGTGCCGCAGCTGGTCGGTCGATTTCTCGGTGAAATCAATACCCGTGACCTTGCTGCCATCACCGGTAATTTCGCAGATTGCGGCCTGTTCAAGCAGCGTCACGTTCGGCAGTGCGCGCAGCTTGTTTTGCAGCACGGTATCGGCACGCAATTGCGAACGGATCAGCACCGTCACATGGTCGACGATGCCGGCCAGATCGATCGCCGCTTCGACCGCCGAATTGCCGCCGCCGACCACCGCGACGCGCTTGCCCTTGAACAGCGGGCCATCGCAGTGCGGACAGTAAGCGACGCCGCGCGCCCGATATTGCTTTTCTCCCGGCACCTCAAGTTCGCGCCAGCGCGCACCGGGTGCCAGGATGACGGTTTTGGCTTGCAGCGATGCGCCGCTTTGCAGCTTGAGTTCGATCAGTGCGCCCGGAATCAGCGCTTCGACCCGCTGCAGGTTCATCACGTCCACGCCAACGCTTTTGACATTCGCTTCGAGCGTGGCCGCCAGTTTGGGGCCATCGGTTTCCTTGACCGAAATCAGGTTTTCAATCGCTAGCGTATCTTGCACCTGTCCGCCGAAGCGTTCGGCCACGACGCCGGTGCGGATGCCTTTTCTGGCCGCATAGATCGCAGCCGCCGAGCCAGCGGGCCCGCCGCCGACGATCAAGACGTCAAACGGTTGCTTGGCCGCGAGTTTCTCGGATTCTCTGGCGATCGAGCCGGTATCGACCTTGGCCAGGATTTCGGCCACGCTCATCCGACCCTGACCGAACGGTTCGCCGTTCAAGAAAATGGTCGGCACCGCCATGATCTTGTGCCGGTCGATCTCATCCTGAAATAACGCGCCGTCGATCATCACGCTGGAAACTGCCGGATTGATCGTCGCCATCATGTTCAAGGCCTGCACTACTTCCGGGCAGTTATGGCAGGACAGCGAAATATAGGTTTCAAAATGCAGCGGCCCGGCGAGGGCGCGGATTTGCTCGATCACCGCCGGCTCGGCTTTCGGCGGGTAGCCACCGGTTTGCAGCAATGCCAGCACCAGCGAGGTGAATTCATGCCCCAGCGGGATGCCGGCAAAACGGATCTGGACGCTGCCATCGGCGCGGTTGAGCGCAAATGACGGCTTGCGCTCGGTGTCATCATGACGCTCGGTCAGCGACAGCTGCGGCGACAGTGCGACAATTTCGCGCAGCAGCGCCAGCATTTCGCCCGATTTGGCGCTATCGTCGATGGATGCAACCACGGTCACGGGTTGCGCCAGTTTTTCGAAATGGGCTTTAAGCTGAGTCTGGAGGTTGGCGTCGAGCATGGTGTTTGAAAGCAGTCAGGTC
>JAYFNP010000180.1:0-3254 GCA_034933385.1 Burkholderiaceae bacterium
TGAAATCGCCTCGCACGGATCGAGTACCGCTTTCAACGGCCTAGCCGACAGCACGGCAGACATCGGCATGTCGTCGCGCAGGATCAAGCCGACCGAAGCCACCAAGCTGGTCTTGCTGGGCGACATGACTTCTCCAACGAAAGAACATGTGCTGGCGCTGGACGGCATCGCCGTCATCGTCAACCGCAACAATCCAATCAAGAGCCTGACCAAAGATCAGATCGCCGCCATCTTTGCTGGCGTCATCACCGACTGGGCAGAACTCAAGCGCGCTCCCGGAACGATCAAACTGTATGCGCGCGACAACAAGTCCGGCACTTACGACACGTTCAAATCGGTCGTACTGAACAACCTGAAACTGAGTCATGATGTCCGACTGTTCGAGGATAGCGTGATGCTGTCCGACAAAGTGGCGACCGATCCGGATGGCATCGGCTTCGTCGGGCTGCCGTTCGTCAGGAGTGCACGCGCGCTGGCGGTGTCGGAAAATGGCACGGCGCCACTGTTGCCCAACCGACTGACCATTGCCACCGAAGATTATCCGCTGGCGCGACGCCTGTACCTGTACACACCAGACAAGCCAGAGAACCCGCATGTGCGCAAATTTACCCATTTCGTGCTGTCGAAAGCCGGCCAGGACATCGTCAAGCAATTCGGTTTCGTTGAACTGAACGTTCAAACCAGCAAGGTTGCCGTGCAACAGAATGCACCAGACGAATATGCACGACTGACGTCTGGCGCGCAACGCCTGTCGCTGAATTTCCGTTTCATGCCCGGTTCGCACAAGCTCGACAACAAGAGCGTACGCGATCTTGATCGCGTCATCGAGTTCATCGAACACGCCAAGGCCGCGAACCAGTCGATCATGCTGTTCGGTTTTTCCGATTCGGTCGGTGACGAAATCATCAACAGGAAACTGTCGCAAGACCGTGCCCAAGCGGTCGCCGAAGAACTTGCACGTCGCGGCGTGAAACTGTCACATGTTTCCGGTTATGGTTCCAGCTTGCCGGTGGCCGACAACCGGACGCCCGAAGGACGTGAACGGAACCGGCGCGTGGAAATCTGGGTCAAGATCTAGCAGCGCGAACCTTCCCTGACCTGCGGCGCGCCCGACGCGTCGCAGCCATGCGCAACACCGCCATTAAATACTATTGGTAGTATATTTAATCCACCCAATAAACGCAGGCTTAAACGGCATTTATTGAAACATACCCCACAATTGAAGGCTTTTTTACGGGCGGAATTGATGCGAATTGGTCTTATTTCCATCCTTTTCGTGTATGCTATAAAGTCTCTTCACTTCGGCTCACTGCCCCATGCCAGACCACCCTGCTGATGCCAAACCTTCGCTGCTTGAACGACTTTCGGCGCTGATTTCGCCCGAACCGGAAAACCGTGCCGAATTGCTCGAAGTCCTTCAAGATGCGCACGAGCGCAACCTGATCGATGCCGATTCGCTGTCAATGATCGAAGGCGTGTTTCAGGTTTCCGAACTGTGTGCACGCGACATCATGGTGCCCCGGTCGCAGATGGACGTGATCGACATCAACAAACCGATTGATGTCTGGATGCCCGAAGCGATTGCGGCAGCGCACTCGCGGTTCCCGGTAGTCGAGGGCGACCGCGACAAAATCATCGGCATCCTGATGGCCAAAGATTTATTGCGTCTGCATGTCGAGGAATCGTTTGATGCGCGCGACATGCTGCGCCCGGTAGTGTTCATCCCCGGGTCGAAGCGGTTGAATGTGCTGTTGCGCGACTTCCGCAACAACCGCAATCACATCGCGATCATCGTTGATGAATACGGTGGCGTAGCCGGCCTGATCACCATCGAGGACGTACTCGAACAGATCGTCGGCGATATCGAGGATGAATACGATTACGACGAAGAAGACGACAATATCCTGTCGATCAAGCCTGGCAATTTGGGTCCGCGCTGGCGCGTGCGCGCGCTGACTGAACTGGGACAGTTCAATCAGACACTGGGCGTCGAGTTGAAGGATGAAGATGTCGATACCATCGGCGGACTGGTCGCGAATCATCTGGGGCGCATGCCGCACAAGGGCGAAAAATTCGAGCTTGGCGATCTTGTCTTCGAAGTGCTGCGCGCCGACGCGCGCCAAATTCACGTACTGTTAGTGGAAAAAATGCCCCCGCCACCGCCGGAACCAATGGAAATTTGAACACGGTATGCGGCATGATCCCTCGACGTTATTGACCTTCCTCCGACCACTTCTGGATTTTCAAGCCAGCCACTCTAGCCTTCCTGCCGCCGCATGAATATCCGCCCCTCTTCCGCCATTTCGCTGCTGCTGCCGCTATTTGCGGGTGCACTGACGGTGCTGGCGTTTGCGCCGTTCGGCTACTGGCCGATTCAGCTGCTGAGTCTGGCGCTGGTATTCCATCTGGCCTTGCGCGCGCAATCGGTGCGCAAAAGCGTATTCATCGGCTGGGTTTACGGCTTCGGCTGGGCGGTATGCGGCGTCTACTGGCTGTTCGTCAGCATGCACCGTTTCGGCGGCATGCCGGCCTGGCTGGCCGTGCTGGCCGTGCTGCTGCTCGGACTGGGCGTCGGGGTATTCGCCGCGCTGGCACTCGGCGTCGGCATCTGGCTGCGCCAGCGCTGGTCGTCGCCGGCCGCGCTCGGCGCACTGCTGATCCTGCCGGCCTGCTGGACGTTGACTGAATGGCTGCGCGGCTGGGTCTTCACCGGCTTTCCGTGGCTCGTATCCGGTTATGCGCACACTGGCAGTCCGCTGGCCGGGTTTGCGCCGCTCGGCGGCGTGTTCGGCGTTGGTTTGCTGGCTGCGATTGCTGCCGGCTGCCTCGCTTATCTGCCATTCAGACAAACGCGCGGACGAATCCTGGCCGTTTTGCTGCTGATTATTGTGTTCGCGGGTGGATTCGTCCTGCATCACGTCCACTGGACCGAACCGAACGGTCAGCCGATCAGCGTGCGCCTGTTGCAAACCAACGTATCGCAGGAAATGAAATTCGCGCGCGCGCAAATCGAAGCGATGCTGGCGCTCAATTACGGCATGATCACCGAACAGCACGCCGACCTGATCGCGACGCCGGAAACCGCCGTACCGGTAATGGCGCAGCGCCTGCCGCCAAAATACCTGTCGCAACTGGCGACGTTCGCGCAAATGACTGGCAGCCATCTGCTGCTCGGCATCCCAATTTTCGACGGCGCCACCGATTACACCAACAGCATGATCGGTCTCACGCCGCACACGCTCAGCCAGCCGGAC
>JAYFNP010000181.1:0-2724 GCA_034933385.1 Burkholderiaceae bacterium
CGCAAGATCAGATCTTCGCTCTTGCCGGCGAATACCGCATCGCTGTAATCCGATTGGGCTGCGCCCTGGCGGTAGCGGGCAATGCCCTCCAGATTGATCACTGATTGCCGCAATTGCACTGACGCATTGCGGGAATTATAGTCGCGCGGAATCGTGACATCCTTGCCCTGGTAGTATTTCAGGTAAGTCACATCGGAATTGTTCTTGGCACCGTAATAGCTGGCCGACAGCTGCGGCAGCAGGCCGGCGCGTCCCATCGGCCGGTTTTGCTGGCCGGCTTCGTTTTCGAACCGTGCGGCCTGGAAGGTCGGGTCGTTTCTCAGCGCGGCATCGTACGCCTGAATCAGCCCCAGGGCCGAGGCGCTGCCGGTCTGGAACAGCAAGGCGGTCGTCAACCAGGCCGCCAGCAGGCGTTTTGCGGGTTTGGCTATGGGCACGATCACTCCTCCTTCAGCGAAGCGTTCGCGCGGTCGAACACCGGTTTCATCAGATAGTTCATCATGGTCCGCTCGCCAGTCTTGACGAACAGGTCAACCGGCATGCCGGGACGGATATCGTGATGCGCCAGCTGTTTCATGCCTTCCGGTGTCGCTTGCGCCCGCACCTTGTAATACGGCATGCCCGTGCGCTGGTCCGTCAGGCGGTCGGCGGAAACGCTGATGACGGTGCCCGGGATATGCGGTGTCGTGCGCTGGTTGAATGCCGAGAAATTCATTTCGACCGGCAAATCCGGATACACCTTGTCGACCAGATGCACCGGCAACTGGCCTTCGACGATCAGCGTATCTTCGCTCGGCACCACGTCCATCATTTTGAAGCCGGGCGCGACCACGCCACCCGACGTGAAAATGGCCATATCAACTACCGTGCCGTCAACCGGTGAGCGCACCAGCGTGTTCGCCAGGTCGTAATCGTTGCTCTTCAGGCGATTCTCAAGCGCTTCGGCTTCTTTCTGCATGTCCGACAGTTGAGTGCGCACTTCCTTCTGGTATTCCTGCTGGCGCTGGATGCGGCGCAAAGTGATTTCCGCCGCAGAACTGCTTATCTGTGCATAAGTGCGCTCCAGTTCCAGTTGCCGGTTGCGTGGAATATAGCCTTCCTTCGCCAGTTGGCGCATGCCGTCCAGTTGTTCCTTCAGGAAGCTGGCCTGCGCTTTCAGGCCGGCGATATTTTCCGAATATGAACCGAGTTCATTCTTGATCGCCATCTGGCGCGCGTTGAACAATTGGGTCTGCACGGTGATGGCTTCCCTGGCACGCGGATCTTCGCTGCTGGTCAACGCCTCGGGAAAGGCAATTTTCGCCTTGCCGTCACGTTCCGCCAGCAGGCGTGCCTCGGCAGCGCGGGCGGCATAATACTGTACGCGGGTGATTTCCGCCTGTGATTTGGCTTGCGTTTCATCCATTCGCACCAGCACCTGTCCGGCGCTCACCTTGTCGCCTTCCTTGACCAGAATTTCGCGCACGGTACCGCCAGTCTGATGCTGGATCGATTTGCGGTTTGAGGAAACCATCACGGTACCCTGCATCGGCGAACCCTGATCGAGCGGTGCCAGACAGGCCCACAGCAGGAAGCCGCCGACGCCGGCCAGCACGATCCACCAGCCGAAGCGGGTATGTTGCCGGTCATCGGTTGCGACCTCTTCGGAAATATCAATGGTGGTGACGTCAGTCGCTGTTTCTTTTTTGGCGAACAGTTGTTTGAACTTTTCGATCTTCATGCTTGCCCCGCGTTTGGAGTCGTGTCAGCGGCATTGCCGGCCTGATCCGGTGCCTGCGCTTGCGTCTGCGCCTGGGCTTGCGCCCGTGCCTGCTGAATTTGCTGATGCATCTGTTGCTGTTGCTTGGCCAGTTCCTGCAGTACCTGGCCGCTCGGGCCGAACATCTGCGCCACGCCATCGCGCAACAGCAGCAGTTTGGTGGTTGCGCCGATGATGCTGGTACGGTGGGTGATCAGCACCACGGTTTTGCCTTGTTGATGGAATTCATTGACTGCCACGACCAGCGCCTGTTCGCCAACATCGTCCAGATTCGAATTCGGTTCGTCCAGCACCAAGAGCGACGGATCGCCGTACATCGCGCGCGCCAGGCCGATGCGCTGTTTCTGTCCGCCGGAAAGTCCGGCGCCGTCCGGCCCCAGCAAGGTGTCATAGCCTTTCGGCAGGTGGAGGATCATATCGTGCACGCCGGCGCGCCGCGCCGCCTGGATTACTTTTTCCGCATCGATGTCGCCGAACCGTGCGATATTTTCGCTGACCGAACCGCCGAACAGTTCGATGTCTTGCGGCAGGTAGCCGATGTTCGGACCCAGTTCATCCTTGTTCCACTGATAGACATCAGCACCGTCGAGGCGCACCTTGCCGACGGCGGCCGGCCACACGCCCACCAGCAGTCGGGCCAGCGTCGATTTGCCCGAACCGCTCGGCCCGATGACGCCCAGCACTTCGCCTGCATCAAGCGACAGGTTCATTCCCTTGATGACCGGCACTTGCGATCCCGGCGGCGCCGCGGTGACGTTTTCCAGCGTGATCGCGCCTTTCGGTTTTTCCAGCGACATGCCGGGCTGGCGCGGCGGGTTGTCTTCCAGCAGTTTGGTCAGCCGTTCGTAAGAGCTGCGCGCGCCGCTGAACTGGCGCCACACGCCGATCAGCAATTGAACCGGCTGCATCGATTTGCCCATCAGGATCGAGCCGGCGATCATCATGCCCGGCGTCACCTGGTTATA
>JAYFNP010000182.1:0-2539 GCA_034933385.1 Burkholderiaceae bacterium
GTTGACCTTTGACATCCAGCCTTCTTCTTGCGTCATGTTTTCTTCCCTCCTATCGGTGCACTTGTCAATGAGCGTGGAGGTGGTTCTGTCCATCAAAACCGCTTCCGCGCTAACCGTCCTGCCGTTCGTTACATCAACAACTTCTACCTTCACTACTGCGGGGTCGGGCGCCCTCGTAAATAATCAGTGTTCATGCAGCCTGGCCCTTCTCGCAACTCCAGCTACATGCCTGCGTCTCGCGGCTACAGGTCGCTCAACTTACTGCCGTTGAGCCCGGGAAATTTACGCAATGCCTCGCGATGCACACCTACCCGTTTCACAGGGCAGTCTCGGGCAGTGCATGTGCCCTTGTTTCAGATCTCACTTCTCTACCCGCCCCATCAGAGCTTGGCGCCTTTCCCGTAGCGGCCCTCCCGTAAACCGGGGTCAGGTTCGCTACGCGGGGCGATCTCCCCGTTCAGCTTTATCTGTTGTCGTCTTTTCTGTTCACTCACAGTCTCTTCCCGCAGCGGCGTTTATCACGCAGGCTCGGGCTTCATCTGTGAGTTGGGGCAGCACCTTTCGGCACCGTTTTGACGGAAAAAACCGTTTAGGATTTCTTCTCTGTGGGAAAAATAAGTCTGATTTCACGCGCAAAACCGCATGAATAGTGAGTCGGCGCTGGCCTCTGTGTCTCCGTGTGTTCTAGCGGGTTGGGCATAATTATTGACCGTGACCGGCGCAATACTGCGAACCGACTGGCCACTCAGATCGTGCGCAAGGTCACGAATTGCATGGTGTGCACATGGATATGTGCTCCATGTTTTGCCGCATTGAGCGGTCTTTGAGAAATCTCTGCTTTCCAGAGTGGGAAAACAAAGTTTTTTGTAGGTGGTGCAGCAAAAATGCTGATTGCATGAGATGCCGCATAGCGACAAATATATTCTACAGAACGATCAGAATGCCGCAACTCAAATCCTCGTGTAAATTGCCTCGCTTTTGACGCTTGTTGCCAGATGTGTCCGCGTAAAGTTTGAACAAATCTAAACGAAGGCTTGTTCATGAGCACCATAACATCACATCCGGCTTGGCACAGTTTAATTCGCCTGCTTGCCCAACACATTGCCGATGATATTCTTCTTATCGAGCAATCACGAGGAATAAACGCCCCAACTACACCATCGGCCACTAAAAATATATGCGCACCGTAATTTACGCCCGATACAGCACCGATAGACAACGCGAGTCATCGATCGATGACCAAATATCAATCTGTCGATATCGTGCTGAATCTGATGGAGGCACTGTAATTGATGTTTATTGCGATGATGCGACATCAGGAAGTACGCCAGTCACTCAGCGCACTGGTGGCGCGCGTCTGATAGCTGACGCATTAGCCGGCAAATTCGACGTACTCATTGTCGAAGGCCTTGATCGGCTCAGTCGCGATCAAGTTGAACAAGAGCGCATCGTCCGCCGAATGGAGCACCGTGGCATCATGATTGTTGGAGTTGCCGACGGATACGACTCACGCATGGGCGCGCGCAAGATTATGCGTGGCGTACGCGGCCTCATCAATGAGTTATATCTAGACGATCTACGACACAAGACGCATCGTGGACAAGCTGGACAAGTTGAACGAGGATTCGTCGCTGGTGGAAAATCCTACGGCTATAAGACAATAAAGTCGGACGCAGGAAGTACTTTCGCTATCGACGAATATCAGGCCAATTGGATTCGCTGGATTTTTCAAGAATATGCTGATGGCCGAAGCGCACAGCGCATAGCTCATGAACTCAATAGACTGACGGTTAAGTCACCTCGCGGCGGCACATGGGCAGTATCAGCGATATATGGCTCGCCCAAAAAAGGCAGCGGCATTCTAAACAATGCGCTATACAACGGGATTTATGTTTGGAATCGCAGCCAGTGGGTAAAGGACCCGGACACTGGAAAGCGGCAGCGCATTGATCGGCCTGAGAACGAATGGAAAATATCCCCAATGCCTCATTTACGCATCGTCCCTGATGAGCTTTGGCGCAAAGTACAGCAAAGACTCGCCAACCAAAGACAAACCTCAGGTAAGGGCCGAGGCAGACCAGCAAAAACATTGTTCGGAGGCTTGCTAACTTGCCCTTACTGCGGCGGTGCGATCGTGGCAATCAACACGAAATTGTATGGTTGCGCCAATCGCAAGGATCGGGGGCTCGCCGTATGCAAAGGCATTAGCGTATCTCGCCAGGCCACCGATGCGGCATTACTTGGCGTGTTACATGAAAACTTGCTGGCCGATGTCTGTAATATTGAGGCCAAAGTTAGAGAAATCATTAATGACCATAAGCCAGCAAAAGATGCCCCAAAGACGCGAATCGCAGAACTTGACGCTGAAATCACCCATCTCGTAAATGCCATTGCCACCATCGGCGTGTCCGAAACCCTTGCTGCAAGATTGAAAATTGCCGAAACCGAACGTGCCCTGCTGAAAAAATCTATCAATACTCAGCCGCTAGACGTGACTCCAGCAGAAATTGCCGCATTGGTGAGGCAACATCTTGATAAT
>JAYFNP010000183.1:0-1933 GCA_034933385.1 Burkholderiaceae bacterium
CGACCGAGTTGATCCAGACCGTAATCGGCCCGCTGCCGGAAGTGAGATCGGCCTTGAAGGCGGCTGGGGTCACTTCGTCCGAAAACCAACTTTCCTCTGCGATCACGCCGTTCAGATACAGCGTGCGCGACTCCGGTTCAGTTTCATCGCGTACCCAGTTCCAAAAGTGGCTACTTTTCATTGGACTCCTCCTTGTGTTTTCGTTGTGTGGATTGCCTTACAGGGCTTGCCGTGCCTGCGAACGCGCCTGCCTGGACTAATTTGGTCATGCTCCCGTTCACGAGGAAAAGGTCGCCCCCTTCGGATGCCGGGATGCGGTTCATGTCTTCCAGTTCGCGGATATCGTTGGCGGAGAGCCAACCGTTCTGCCTGCCGGTGGCGTAACCGGTCATCCGGCTAGCATAATCGCCTCGAAGTAAGCCGTCCAGGTTGAAGCGAATGAAGACGTCGCTTTTTTCGGAAGGCAGCAGTAGCGCTTGACTGAGTGCCTGTTCCCACCGCACCACCCAGGGATCCAGCGTGAATTTGACAAATTCCAGTGACTGCTGCTCGATATTTGAAAAACTGCTCTTCTCCAGATCACCAACCATATGGGGCGGGACGCGGAAAATACGGGCGATCTCATTGATCTGGAACTTGCGCGTCTCCAAAAACTGGGCTTGTTCTGGGGGAATGCCGATGGCCTGAAACTTCATGCCCTCTTCCAGCACTGCCACGCGATGGGCGTTGCCGCTGCCTTGATACGCCGCGTTCCAGCTGTCTTTGACCCGCTGCACATCCTTGATGACCCCCGGATGCTCGAGCACCCCGCCGGGGTTGGCGCCATTGGCAAAGAAGCTCGCGCCGTACTCCTCCGTGGCCAGAGCCATACCGATGGCATTCTTGGCCATGGCAATGGGGCTGTAACCGATCAGGCCGTCAAACCCCAAACCGGGGATATGCAGTACCTCGTCCTTGCGCAGCGTGACGTACCCGCCCTTGGGTCTCAGCCCACTCTCATCCACATCCCGATAGTAGGTGTAGCGGAGTTCGCCGTTTGGCGCGCGGCTGACATCCATTTTATTGGGCAGTAGTGGATATGTTATATTCTCCTGCCGTCGTTGGTTAACTGAGGGTGCGTGGGTTCAGTCGGATGTTGAAGAGGAATTGGCTTCCTATTTCAGAAAAATGGAAGGCCTCAAGCCTGAAGACAAGGTCTTGATTTACTCAATATTTGATTTGGATGACGATACGTTCAACGCCGGCTTCCCGATAGTCCTAGAAAAGGCGTATTCCGGCTCACTAACGATGGATGAGTATATTGCACTCATCAAGATGCAAATACAAGCCAGAGTGTTCGACATAGTGTTACCGGGAGAAATTGACAACACCAAGGTGCTAGGGGCGATTAATACGCGTATTGCCAAAATACACAATGGTGAAATAGATGAACCGAATGGGCACTCAATGATTTCTAATGAGGGCGATTATAAAATGCTGCCTGAAGAAAAACAAGTATACATGCGCATCGAAAACTTCAGGCAGTATGAGCAGCACTATAAGAACAGGTTACAGTATATTTCAGAGATGAAGGAGGAAGGTTTCAATGCACACGACGAGCTTTTCAGGAAATATTACAAAGCATTTGACACAGAAATGGCAACGGTTACAGCAGCGTACTATTCCCGCCTGACCGCTGAGAAATGCGGATTCTGCTCCTCATTTCTTCATGCTTGGCGGGGTGCATTATATAGTATTTCGTTGACAGGCGACATCGAAGCTTCCGCAGATGGGTTTGGGCAATTGAAAAGCTCAGTAAACGCGAACTGTAGTGACGGCAATATTACTGGAGCCATCGACCGATTGTTTGCAAAAAATCTCGATAACATGATTGCGGAGTATTCAAAACGCGCCAAGGAAGTTCGGGAAATGGAACGCGAAACTGAGCAGGGAT
>JAYFNP010000184.1:0-3108 GCA_034933385.1 Burkholderiaceae bacterium
TACGGTAATGGCCGGCGCATCTGGTGCATGTACCTGTGTCCGGCCAACGGCGTATTCGCGTTGCTGGCTAAAATAGCGCCGCTGCATTTTCGGGTCGATGAAGCGAAATGGAAGGCATACCAGGGCCAGCCATCGCGAGTGGTCTGTCCACCGTTGGTCGATATCCAGCGGATGAAAGGCGCTTCCGACTGCCATGCCTGCGGTCGATGCAGCGGTTATCGCGAGGCGGTCGAACTGGCGCTGCGTTCGCCAGCGCGCGAAATTCTGGCTGGCGATGACCGGCAGCCGGGCAATGCGCAGGCGGCGACATTGATTTTTGGCCTGCTTGGTGTCGGAACGGTAGCCATGACTTGGCAGGGCAGCTTCTGGTTTGCCAGCCTTCAGGCGGCGGTGGGGCGAAGTCTGTGGTCGGCGTTGTTGTCGGTGTTGCAACAACATGCTGCGCCGTGGTGGCTGCTGGCAAATTATCCACAGGCGAATACCGTGTTTTCGCTGTTCGATGGCGCGTGTTTATTGCTGGCTTTGCTGCTTGGTGGCGGCTTGCTGGCGTTGGCAATCTGGGGCGCCGTCTGGCTGGCGGCACGTACCGCAGCCGATCCGGCCTTGTCTTGGCAACGGCTATCGTTGACATTGGTGCCGATGGCCGGGGCTGGCCTGGCGCTTGGGCTGTCGTTGTTTACCGTGAAACATTTGCGGGCCGAAGGGCTGGTACTGGCTTGGGTACCGTTTGCCCAGGCTGCTTTGTTGATTGCCGGCAGCTTATTTTCGTTATGCTTAGGCTGGCGAATGACGGTGTTGCGTCCAGCAGCGCGCCGCTTGTTGACGTTGGCGGTTTTGGCGCTTCCTGTAATGGCGATGTGTGCGATCTGGACGGAAAAACTGTTTTGAAAAAAGAAAACCCGATCCGCAACACGCGAATCGGGTCGATATGGGCCAGTTGTACTCGGATTACTCGATTTCAACCGCTTCCAACGGCGATGGCGGCCGTGAAATTTCCGCTGGCGGAAACTCCAGCCGGATTTGCTGATCGTCGCCAAGTTCGACGACCACGCTTCCACCGGATACCAGCTTGCCGAACAGCAGTTCATCGGCCAGGGCTTTGCGGATCATGTCCTGGATCAGGCGTGCCATCGGCCGCGCGCCCATGATCGGGTCGAAGCCCTGTTTCGCCAGGAACTTGCGCAATTTGTCGGTGAAAATCGCTTCGACTTTCTTTTGGTGCAACTGTTCTTCGAGCTGCATCAGGAATTTGTCTACCACGCGCATGATGATGTCCTCATCCAGCGGCTTGAAGCTGATGACTGCATCCAGGCGGTTGCGGAATTCCGGCGAGAACATCCGCTTGATGTCGATCATTTCGTCGCCAGCCTGTTTTTGCACGGTGAAACCGATAGCAGATTTTTGCAGGTTTTCTGCGCCCGCATTGGTCGTCATGATGATGATCACGTTGCGGAAATCCGTCTTGCGGCCGTTGTTGTCGGTCAGCGTACCGTGATCCATCACTTGCAGCAGGATGTTGAACACATCCGGGTGCGCCTTTTCGATTTCGTCCAGCAACAACACCGCGTGCGGCTTTTTCGTGATCGCTTCAGTCAACTGGCCGCCCTGATCAAAGCCGACATAACCCGGCGGTGCGCCGATCAGGCGGCTGACCGAGTGGCGCTCCATGTATTCGGACATGTCGAAACGCACCAGATCGATGCCGAGTACATAGGCGAGCTGTTTCGCAACCTCGGTCTTGCCGACGCCGGTCGGGCCGGAAAACAGGAAGGCGCCGATCGGCCGGTCGGTCTTGCCCAGTCCGGCGCGAGCCATCTTGATTGCTGCTGCCAGCGCATCGATGGCCGGGTCCTGGCCGAACACGACATTTTTCAGGTCGCGCTCGATGGTTTGCAGCTTGCTGCGGTCGTCCTGGCTGACAGTCTGCGTCGGCACACGCGCGATCTTGGCAATGATGTCTTCGATTTCGGCCTTGCCGATAGTGCGTTTCTGTTTCGATTTCGGCAGGATACGCTGCGCAGCACCGGCTTCGTCGATCACGTCAATTGCCTTGTCTGGCAGATGGCGGTCGTTGATGAAGCGTGCCGACAGTTCGGCTGCGGTGGTCAGCGCCGAGGCCGAGTATTTCACGTTGTGGTGATCTTCAAAACGCGATTTCAGTCCACGCAGAATTTGTACCGTTTGTTCGATAGTCGGTTCGTTGACGTCGATTTTCTGGAAACGGCGTGCCAGCGCGTGATCTTTTTCGAACACGCCGCGGAATTCGGTGAACGTGGTCGCACCAATGCATTTCAGCTGGCCGTTGGATAGCGCCGGTTTCAGCAGGTTGGATGCGTCGAGCGTGCCACCGGACGCCGAACCAGCGCCGATGATGGTATGGATTTCGTCGATGAACAAAATCGAGTTCGGGTTGTCCTTCAGCTGTTTCAGTACCGCTTTCAGCCGTTGCTCGAAATCGCCGCGGTATTTGGTGCCGGCCAGCAGCGATCCCATGTCGAGCGAATATACGACCGCCTTTTGCAGCACTTCCGGCACGTCGCCCTTGGTGATGCGCCATGCCAGGCCTTCGGCAATCGCGGTCTTGCCGACGCCGGTTTCGCCGACCAGCAGCGGGTTGTTCTTGCGCCGACGGCACAGTATCTGCACCACGCGGTCGATTTCTGGTTCGCGTCCGATCAACGGGTCGATGCGGCCATCCTTGGCTTGGCGGTTCAGATTGGTGGTGAACTGTTCAAGTGCGGATTCCTTGTCCTTGCCATCGGCTTGCGTTTCTTCCGCGCCTTCGGGCGCTTTGGGCGGCTCAGTTTGCTGATCTTTGCGTACGCCGTGCGAAATGAAGTTCACCACGTCGAGCCGCGTTACGCCCTGCTGGTGCAGGTAATACACCGCGTGCGAATCTTTTTCGCCAAAAATCGCGACCAGCACGTTGGCGCCAGTGACTTCCTTCTTGCCGTTCGACGCCGATTGCACATGCATGATGGCGCGCTGGATGACGCGCTGGAAGCCCAAGGTCGGTTGGGTATCCACTTCAGCCGTGCCGGGCACGATCGGCGTATTGTCGGCGACGAAATTGGTCAGCGTCTTGCGCAGATCGCCGATGTTGACCGC
>JAYFNP010000185.1:0-3276 GCA_034933385.1 Burkholderiaceae bacterium
ACAGCTTGGCGACGCCATAGGGGCTGCGCGGATAGAACGGCGTGCTTTCGATTTGCGGAATCGCTTGCACCTGACCAAACATTTCCGATGTGGATGCCTGATAAAAGCGGATTTTCCGGTTGACGATGCGGATTGCTTCGAGCAGATTGACCGGGCCGATGCCGGTGATTTCGGCAGTGGTGATCGGTTGTTCGAACGAGACGCCGACGAAGCTTTGTGCAGCGAGATTGTAGATCTCGTCCGGTTGTGCCTGTTGCAGCAAACGGATGCTGGCACTGAGGTCGGTCAAGTCGTACTCCACGAGCTTCAGGTTCGGGTGCCGTGCGATGCCCAGCTCTTCAATGCGCCAGAAATTGACCGAGCTGGTGCGGCGGTAAGCACCGGTGACTTCATATCCCTTGTCCAGCAGCAGTTGCGCCAGATAGGCGCCGTCCTGGCCGGTGATTCCGGTGACGATGGCTTTTTTTGTTGTCATGATAAATGTACCTGCCTGTTGTTAGAGGTGTGGCTTGTGCACGGCATTCCAGCCAACGGATACGGGAAAGCTGCAGACACCGATCGAGAGCGGTGCATCGGATGGTACGGCCTGGAACACCAGCGCGCGATCCCACCAGTCGTAATTGCCGGCAGTATGATCGTTGCCTCGGTGCAGCGCTACCGTAACGCTGAAGCTGCCCGACCCAAGGCGCAAGCTCGGAAAGCGGAATTCAGTAACGAAATTTTCTCCGGTCAAAATGTTCTGGCCGCTGGCATCGTGATGAAACGTGTTGGTGCCGAACACATCGTTGCCCAGCCGGTCGCGGATCAGGATGCCAACAGTCAGTTCTGCTATCGGGCTGTGTGCCTTGCCGGTGATCCGGATGGTGGCGGAATCTCCGCTGGCGATTGCGTTGACCGGATTGTCGTCGACCAGCAGTTCAACGCTTTCGATGCTGGCCTGTTGTGAACCGGAGCGCGTGATGCTGCGGCCGTGCGTTTTTTCTTCTTGCCGGATTTCGTAATCAACGTGCTTCTTGGCGATCATCGCATTTTAATAGTCGAGCACGGCGATCGGCGAGCCGTCCTGAACGATGCCGCCGGCATCCAGCAGCAGTGCGCGGTCGCACAAGGTCTTGATTGCGCCCGGGTCGTGCGACACGAACAGCAGCGTGGTGCCCTGTTCGCGGAACTGACGGATGCGGTCGAAGCTCTTGTGCTGGAAGTAGGTGTCGCCGACCGACAGTGCTTCGTCGACGATCAGAATGTCCGGGCGGATCGCGGTTGCGACGCTGAACGCGAGACGGACTTGCATGCCGCTGGAATAGGTGCGTACCGGCTGATCGATGTAGTCGCCAATTTCGGCAAACTCCTCGATCTCCTGCATCTTGCGATCGATCTCGTCGTTGGCGATCCCGTGCAGTTGCGCTGCCATCGTGACGTTCTGGCGGCCGGTGAAATCAGGATGAAATCCCATGCCGAGTTCCAACAGCGCCGAAATGCGTCCGCTGGCTTCGACCGTGCCGGTCGTCGGGCGCGTGGTGCCGGTGATAATCTTCAACAGGGTACTCTTGCCGGCGCCGTTGACGCCGATGATGCCGACCGCTTCTCCTGCGGTAATCTCGAAACTGAGATCGCGCAGCACCCAACGCAGTTCATGCCTTTTACCCAACCCGAGCCACTCGGCGATGCGTCCGCTGCGCCGCGGGTAGCGTTTGTAGGCCTTGCCGATGCTGTTGACGCGCAGGTAAGCCATCAGAGTTCGTCCACAATTTCGCCCTGCAGCCGCAGGAAAGCGACAACTCCGAGCACGATGAACAACATCGCCAGGCAGGCTGGATAGAAGAGCGTTTCCCAGACGGGCAGGCTGTTGCCGAGAAAAATGGTGTGGTACGCGTCGATCAATGGCCAGATCGGGTTCCAGCTCATGACCTCGCTGACGATTGGCGGAAGGATGCGCGGTGCATACACGATCGGCGTTAGCCAGAACCAGAATTGCATGACGACGCCGACAGTTTGGCCAACATCGCGGTAAAACACGTTGATCGTCGCGAGGAAGATTCCCAGCCCCATCGTAAAGGCGACCTGGATCAGCAGTACCGGAATGGCAGCCAATAGGTTCCAGCCGGGGAAGTTGCCGCTGACGAGCAAAAACAGCAGGAACAGCGTCATCACGATGGCAAAGTTCAGCAGACCGGATGTAGCGACGATGATCGGCAGGCAAATTTTCGGGAAACGCAGTTTTTTCAGCAGGTTGCCGTTTTCGATGAAAATATTGACGCAGCGGCCAAGCATGTCGGTGAACAGGCTCCAGGTCAGTACGCCAGAGCACAGGTAAATGCTGTAAGCGAAACGCGAGGTGTGGCCGGGCAGTGAAGGTTTCATCAGATTGGCGAAGATCACCGTGTACACCAGGATCATGGCCAGCGGTTGTGCGACGATCCAGAACGGGCCGAACAGCGTGCCCTGGTAACGCGACTGGAATTCGCGCCGGACGCTGCCGCCGATAAAGCTGCGAAATGACCAGACATCGCGTAGCATGCCGATTGAGATCACGGCGTCTCCCGGTGTGCGCTAAACGCGCCCGTATTGATCCTCGAAGCGGACGATGTCGTCCTCGCCGAGGTATTCGCCGCTTTGCACTTCAATCATCACCAGGTCGATGACCCCGGGGTTTTCCAGCCGGTGCTTCTCTCCGGGCGGGATGAAGGTCGATTCATTGGTGTTGACTAGGAATTCGCGGTTGCAGTTCACGACTTTCGCGATGCCGTTGACTACGATCCAGTGTTCGCTGCGGTGATGGTGCATCTGCAGCGACAGCGACGATCCGGGCTTGACTTCGATGCGCTTGATCTTGAAGCGGTTGCCATCTTCCAGCACCGTATACGTGCCCCACGGGCGGTATACCTGCCGGTGCAGCTTGTAAGCGTCATGCTGTTTCTGCTTGAGCTTGTTGACCGTCTGACGCACCTCCTGCACTTTCGCCTTGTCGACTACCAGCAGCGCGTCCGGCGTGTCGATGATCACCAGATCTTTGACCCCGATTGCGCTGACGACCCGGTCTTCGCTCTGGATGTAACAGCCGGAGGTGTCCTGCAATAGTACGTCACCGACGGTACGGTTGCCGTTTGCATCTGGCGGCAGCAACTCTGCCACCGCGTTCCACGAGCCAATGTCGCTCCAGCCGATGTTGCACGGCACGACGGCGACCTTGTCCGAACGTTCCATCAGCGCGTAATCGATGGAAATGTCGGGTGCACTGCGGAATGACACGGCATCGAGTGCGATGCGGATCGAATC
>JAYFNP010000186.1:0-4465 GCA_034933385.1 Burkholderiaceae bacterium
TGCGGATGAGGATGGAATCGAAAATACCTGCTCCATAGCCAATTCCCATGATGGGCCCCATCAGGGGCGAAATCAGCATGGCGCCAATAATGACAGCCGTTGAATTGACATTCAGGCCTATCGACGCCACAAAAATGGCACATATCAGCACCCACAGATAGGTACCATTCATTTCCACGCCAGCTCGAAGATTCTCATCTATCGCTGTATCAGATGCTTTGTCGGCACGCAAACAGAATCGCGCGATCAATACCCGCTTTGCCCTGATCCATGAACGCAGTAATTTGGATGTTTCACTCATTATGCTTCCCGCCTTACGACATGCCTTTTCTGCTATTCACTTTGGCCTTCAATTCACCCAGCCATCCCATCAGTGGCTTGATCGTCATCCCCTGCACGACAATAGAGAACGCCACCACAGCAAAGGACAGGGTGACGATTTCATCTCTGAACGGGATTGAATCCGGCAACCCAAGCGCCAGTGCCAGTGCCAACGCACCTCTCAATCCACCCCAAAATAATATGTGCTGATGCGCCATCTTCACGGGGCGCATGGACTGTGAGAACAATGCAGTGACCGGATAAATGGCAACGGCCCTGCCCGCAGTGACCAGCACAATGGCGATCAGCGCAGGCAACCACAAATTGGAAAAGTCCTGCTGCGCCTCGCGCATGCCAATCAGTAAAAATACAAAGGAGTTGGCAAGGAAAGCCGCGTAGTCCCAGAAGGCTTCCACGGCTTCGCGCCCTTTGTTTGTGATTGCCTGGTAAGCATGGGAATTGCCAAATATCAATCCCGCGGTCATCGCCGCCAAAACGCCAGACATATGAAAATGCTCGGCCAGCATGAATGAACCATAGGCCGCGATAGTCGTTAACGTAATCTCAATAAGATGGTCGCCGGTTTTGCTGGAAAGGTACAGCACGGCGCCTGCAATAGCTGCGCCGCACACGATCCCGCCACCCACGGTAAATAAAATCTTGGTCACGACTTCTGAGACGCTCATTTCGTGACCCAATGCCGCCGTCAGGACTATACCCAACATCACAGCTGCCGTACCATCGTTCAACAAACTTTCACTTTCTACGAGAATCCGTAATCGTCCTTTAACGCCTGCCTCACTGAAAGTAGCAACCACCGACACCGGGTCGGTCGCCGCAATCAGCGCACCAAAAGCCATGGCGCTCAACCACGGCCAGCCGACCAGATAATGCATACCTGCCGCGGTCACTCCCGCAGCCATTACCACCCCTATCGTTGCCATCAGCGTGACAACCGGGAGTTCCTTTCGCAGCTCGTGCCAAGGTAGAAAAAGTGACGCTTGAAAAACCAGCGGTGGCAACAGCGCCGTAAAAATGACCTCACTGGTCAACTCAATATTGGAAGCCGGCAGAAAAAATGCCAACAAGATTCCTGTCGCGACCAAACCGACGCTGTATGGAACCCGCAATCGACGCGTCATCATCGCAACAAGCGATGCGATCAACAGCAGGAAACCAATTTTTTGTATTGTAAAATCCATATTCCTTAATCATGCTATCGTTAAGAACAACGAACGCCATTATATCGCGAGCTCCAAAGACGATAAGCTATGCTGCGGGCAGATACCCCGATGAATTCCCGTCAATATCCTCACAAAAATCGATATGGAACATTTCTTCTCGACATTTCATCTGGATGAAACCGCAGGAAAAATTTCCCTGCTGATTTTCTTGATCTTGGTCATTTGGGCAATCACAAAATTGCTCAAGTTACGACTCTCCCCTGCCATCCAGGATAATGAGATGCGCTATCGGGCAAATAAGGTCATGAGTTTCATCGGGTTTCTTTTGGTGATTATTTTGACCGTTGTAATCTTCAGCGACAAACTCAGTGGCCTGACGATTGCATTCGGCGTCGCGGGCGCTGGCGTCGCCTTTGCCCTGCAAGAAGTGATTGCATCGTTTGCCGGTTGGCTTGCCATCATGTTCGGCGGTTTCTACAAAACGGGGGACCGCGTTCAACTGGGTGGAATCAAAGGCGATGTCATTGATGTAGGCGTGCTGCGCACAACGCTGATGGAAATTGGGCAATGGGTCGATAGCGATTTATACAATGGTCGGATTGTCCGAATTGCCAACAGTTTTGTTTTCAAAGAACCTGTTTTCAATTATTCCGGCGATTTCCCCTTTTTATGGGATGAAATCAAAATACCCATCATGTTTGGCAGTCCTTATGAGGAAACCCGTGAATTATTTCAGAGCATTACCAATGAGGTCGTTCTCACCCACTCAAGCGAAGCGCAAAAGAGCTGGGCACATATGGTGGAAATATTCATGATCGACAACATCCCAACCCACTCTGCGGTGACATTACTAGTCAACGATAACTGGGTCGAGTATACAATTCGTTATGTAGTTAGGTTCAGAATGCGGCGCGCAACAAAAAATGAGCTCTTCTCCCGCATTCTCGCAGCCGTTGAAGCAACAAACGGCCGCATCAAATTTGCATCATCAACCGTCCATTTAGTCGCGGCGCCTGAAATCAAAGTCACACTGGATTCATCGCGCTCCTAACGCTAGCCAGCCCTCGGTCTGACCTTAATCATCAACGCGCTTGCTAGCCGTTATCAATGAAAGGATAAGCATGGAGAACAAACCTATCAGAGTTGGATTGCTGGGTTTTGGAAAAACCGGCAAAGCTGTTGCCTCAGTTTTGCTTCAATCAAGTGAGTTCCATCTGGAATGGGGGCTTCGACAAGGCACCCTGCTGGAACATCACTCAATCTCAGAATTTTTGGGCATTGAATCGGCCGTGCCAGGTTGCATCTACTCATCCCAACATATCTCTGCCTCGGAATTAATTGCAGAGCATCCAGTTGATGTCATCATCGATTTTTCCTCCACCAGTGGAATCCACTACTATGCCGATGTGGCGAAAGAGCATGGCATCAAGATTGTCACCGCAATCTCGCACTACGAAGAAAAAGAAATTGCTCTCATCAACGAGCTTTCCAAGCATACGGCTATTTTATGGTCGCCCAACATTACGATTGGCGTGAATTACATGATTCTGGCCGCGCAAGTAATGCGCAAGATCGCGCCAGGAATAGATATCGAAATTGTCGAAGAACACTTCAAACTCAAACCAGAGCTATCCGGAACGGCAATCAAGATCGCACAAAGCCTTGGCAAGGAAAGGAGCGACATTAAATCCATCCGCGCGGGTGGCATTGTCGGCAAACATGAAGTGATTTTTGGTTTTCCCTTTCAGGTGGTTCGCCTGATACATGAATCTATTAGCCGCGAAGCATTTGGTAACGGTGCCATTTTCGCTTGTAAGCATCTGATGGAAAAACCGCCTGGGCGCTACACGATGGACGAATTGATGGTGCCTTATTTCAATGTCGAATTTACCGGTTTGCATGAAAAAGGAAGCGCTTAACATGATGACCTTTCATTTTTCAGCTAGCTACCGCAACTGGGCAGTGAGCCAGCCAACGTGATGCCACTCGTGCAAGTGAAAAATGAACTCGAAGCATGGCTCGCTAGTTTCAAATCCGGTGCTGTCTACGCAGTAACTACCCTGCGGATTGGATGCTCATCCACGATTTACTCGAAACTGTTCCAGAAAACGTTAAGGGGTCATTTCTGATACCGTTCGCGGATGAAACACTGATTGAATTCTTCCTGATCGATCATGGTCGAACTGCACATCATGCGCGGAATGACGCTCGCGCGAATCGGTGTGCATATAAGGCGCACGATAAATGGTTTCGGGAACAGGTTCCAGCTAGGAAGGATCGGTCAGTGCGTTGAGGCACTAAATTTCTGCACCTAGCTGCGTACGGAAGCTCACATACTCAGTGCCAAGCTTTGGGTATTGGCCTGCAAGCGGACAGTCAATGTGCAATCCGGGTTTCCCACCGCGCCGCTCGCCTCTGGCCTTATTCACTTGGCCGGCGGCGGCGCCGTGGATAACCCTTTCGCCACCATCATGCGGGGTCTCCATCTTCGACGGGTTTGGGCGGATTATCGACCTCACACACTATTAGCGTGCCGTCCTGTACCTCCATGCGAAGCTTTGTACCTTCTGTCCACCCAGTCTCAACGAGCAGTTCGGGTGGAAACTGGAGCATCAGATCACCACTCCCATCGCCAGCATCGACCACTTCGCAGGTCAACTTCTTCAAGTCATCACCCTGTAAGCACATTGGGGCGTCGAAGTCTTCTGAGACGATAACCCTTCCTTTTAATTTTCCTGGGGTGCGCCGTTTCATCACAGCCTCCTAACAATGCCCTAGCGGCTTAATCCTCATGCCAGTCGTGCGAGTGGTTCTTCGGGCGATTGCCTCTCCGATATCCACCTCCTCAACCACAACGAGCAGAACAAGTATCTTTGCTCGCGTGACAGCAGTATAGAGCCACTCTCGCGTGACCAATGGACTTTTCTCCACCATCACCATCACCTTGTCAGCGCTGCTTC
>JAYFNP010000187.1:0-10936 GCA_034933385.1 Burkholderiaceae bacterium
ATGAAGAGGAAGGCGATCAGTATCGCAGTTATCCGATACAGTAGCCGATATTGGGATAAAAGTGGGCCAACCGGTTCAATTGACCGCCAGACCCGCTCCGCGCTAGAATCCCGGATTGTCGAAAATCCGCGAGGGTGACATGCGTCACAAACTGCAGGTTGGCAACTGGAAGATGAATGGCAGTCTCGCAGCGAATGCGATACTGCTTGGCGGCATCAAGGCAGCTTCGTTGAAGACAGATCGCGATATCGCCGTTTGCGTGCCGGCGCCTTATTTGGCGCAGTGCCAGTCCGAGTTGAATGGGACACGTATCACATGGGGCGCGCAGGATGTGTCGGCGCATGATGCGGGTGCTTATACCGGTGAAATATCGGTCGCGATGCTACGAGATTTCGGTTGCCGGTTTGTGATTGTAGGGCACTCGGAGAGGCGTCGTTATCATGGCGAGACCGATGAAACAGTAGCCGAAAAGGCCAAACGCGCGCTGTCGAATGGCGTGATGCCGATTGTATGTTTGGGGGAAACGCTGGAACAGCGCGAGGCAGGGAAGACGGGCCATGTTGTCAGTCGACAGCTTGAGGCTGTGCTGGCGGTGGTTGGTGCGGATGACATGCTGGGGATGATTCTGGCTTATGAGCCGGTATGGGCGATCGGTACCGGCAAGACGGCAACGCCGCAAATGGCGCAGGATGTGCATTCGCTGCTGCGGACGAGGTTGTCGGAAAAAAACCCGCATGTGGCCGACAGGATGCATATTCTGTATGGTGGCAGCATGCGGCCGGATAATGCACGGGAATTGCTGCAAATGCCAGATATCGACGGTGGCCTGATCGGCGGGGCATCGCTCAATTCGGAGGATTTTCTGGCGATTGCCGACGCAGCGTGATATGTTTAAACAGTAACAGACTGAGATTGGAAATCATAAATGAGCGGTTTATTCACCATCATCATAGTCCTGCAGGTATTGTCGGCGCTGGCGATTATCGGCCTGGTTCTGGTGCAGCACGGTAAGGGTGCCGACATGGGCGCGGCTTTTGGTTCAGGCGCATCCGGCAGCTTGTTCGGCGCAAGTGGGTCATCGAATTTTCTGTCGAAATCGACCGCAGTCGCGGCCGTAGTCTTCTTCCTTTCCACGCTGGCGCTCGTCTATGTGAGCAACCAGCGCATTGCTGGCGGAAGTGTTGGCGTGATGGACAAACTGCCGGCAGCGTCGGCCGTGATTTCGGAACAGAAGCCGCAGGCATCCGCTGCCACGCCGGGCAAGACACCGAGTGCGCCCGTGCCTGGGACTTCCGGTACTGTTGGCCAAATCCCAAAGTAATCGTGAGCATGCTTGAACAGGGTTCGCGAAGCATGTCATAATGTAAGGCTTACAACAGCCGACGTGGTGAAATTGGTAGACACGCTATCTTGAGGGGGTAGTGGCGAAAGCTGTGCGAGTTCGAGTCTCGCCGTCGGCACCAGGTTATCCGGCAATTCCCGTCCGATGTCGACGGGATGCCTATAGAAAAATCCGTCTTCCTTGTCGCCCGGAAGGGCTCCCGCAAATTTGAGGTTTTGCTGCAACTGAGGCAGTTGCGCGCGATGTGTTTGGACGCGGCGCAGAAGGGTGCAATAAAACTGCGGGGTATGCCCGCAAAGATGCTGATATGCTCAGATTTCTTGTGGGTATTTCTGAATACATATGGGGGTATGTTCTTTGCGTGTCGTCAAAGGGTGGTGGGGTAAAGCAAGCGTAGCGAACGGGCGCGATGATCGCAGGCCAATATGGGTGCGCTTTCAGGTGCTTTTGGCGCGAATGTAAGGTAACATCCCCGCTGTTGCTTTCTCCGGACTGCTTGATCATATTGTTTGGCGCCTGATTGTGAATCTAGAAAACTACTTTCCCATCCTGCTGTTCATTCTGGTGGGGATCGGCTTCGGGGTCATTTCCCAGATTATTGGGCGTGTCCTCGGACCGTACAAGCCTGATCCGTCTAAGCAATCCGCTTACGAATGCGGCTTTGAAGCATTCGAAGATGCGCGCACCAAATTCGATGTGCGCTACTACCTGATTGCAATCCTGTTCATTCTGTTCGATCTCGAAGCGGCCTTTTTCTTCCCCTGGGGCGTTGCGTTGCGCGACATCGGCTGGGCCGGTTTCCTGGTGATGATGGTTTTCGTTGTCGAGTTCGCTATCGGCTTCTGGTACGTGTGGAAAAAAGGAGCCCTTAACTGGGAATGAGACATGGCGATCGACGGTTTGCTGGAAAAAGGTTTCATCACCACACAGGCCGACAAGGTCATCAACTGGGCGCGCACCGGTTCGTTGTGGCCGATGACTTTCGGGCTCGCTTGCTGTGCGATGGAAATGATGCACGCGGCGGCTTCCCGCTACGATCTGGATCGTTTCGGCATTACCTTCCGTCCGACGCCGCGTCAATCCGACCTGATGATTGTCGCCGGTACGCTGTGCAACAAGATGGCACCAGCCTTGCGTCGCGTGTACGACCAGATGGCCGAACCGCGCTGGGTACTGTCGATGGGTTCCTGCGCGAATGGCGGCGGCTACTATCATTATTCCTATTCGGTGGTGCGCGGTTGCGATCGCATCGTTCCGGTCGATGTGTATGTGCCGGGATGTCCGCCGACCGCGGAAGCGCTGCTGTATGGTCTGCTGCAGTTGCAAAACAAGATCCGGCGCACGAATACGATTGCGCGGTGATCGGAGAAGAGACAGACGATGGCGACCAAACTAGAAACCCTCGAAAATGCGCTGAAAACAGCGTTGGGTGCCTTCATCTATGAGCTGAAGGTGGAGTTGGGCGAAATCACTATCGAAGTCGCCGTCGCGGATTACTTCGAGGCGATGCGCACCCTGCGCGACGACGAGGTGCTGCAATTCGAACAGCTGGTTGACCTGTGCGGCGTCGATTATTCCAAATATGGTGACGGTTCCTGGCGTGGCGCGCGTTTTGCCGTGGTCACGCACCTGCTGTCACTGGAGAAGAACTGGCGCGTGCGGGTGCGCGTATTCGCATCGGACGGCGAAATGCCGCTGGTGCCTTCTGTGGCCGAGTTATGGTCGAGTGCCAACTGGTACGAGCGCGAAGCGTTCGACCTGTTCGGCATCCTGTTCGATGGCCATCCTGATTTGCGTCGCATCCTGACCGACTACGGTTTTATCGGACATCCGTTCCGCAAGGATTTCCCAGTTTCCGGTTATGTCGAAATGCGCTACGACCCGGAACAGCAGCGGGTCGTTTACCAGCCGGTGACCATCGAGCCGCGCGAAATCACGCCGCGCGTGATGCGCGAACCCGGATATGGATCGCAACATGGCTGAGATCCGCAACTACACTGTCAATTTCGGGCCGCAACATCCGGCGGCACATGGCGTACTGCGGCTGGTGCTGGAACTCGACGGCGAGGTGATCCGCCATGCCGATCCGCATATCGGCCTGCTGCACCGCGCGACCGAAAAGCTGGCCGAACAAAAGACTTTCCTGCAGACGGTGCCGTACATGGACCGGCTCGACTATATCTCGATGATGTGCAACGAGCATGGTTACGTGCTGGCAGTCGAAAAGCTGCTCGGCATCGAGGTGCCCGTGCGTGCGCAATACATCCGCGTGATGTTCGACGAAATCACCCGCTTGCTGAACCATCTGCTGTGGCTGGGTTCGCAGGCGCTCGATGTTGGCGCGATGGCATTGCTGTTGTATACCTTCCGCGAGCGGGAGGATTTGCTCGACTGTTATGAAGCGGTCAGCGGCGCGCGCATGCATGCCGCGTATTACCGTCCGGGAGGAGTCTATCGCGATTTGCCGGACACGATGCCGCAATACCAGCAAAGCGGTTCGCGCAGCGCCAAAAAAACCACGGTATTGAATGAGAACCGGCAGGGTTCGCTGCTCGACTTCATCGACGATTTCACCCGGCGTTTTCCAAAATACGTGGACGAATACGAAACGCTGTTGACCGACAATCGCATCTGGAAGCAGCGCCTGGTCGGCGTCGGCGTGGTATCGCCGGAACGGGCGAAGGCAATCGGTTTTACCGGAGCGATGCTGCGCGGTTCCGGCGTCGAATGGGATTTGCGCAAGAAACAGCCATACGAAGTGTATGACCGGCTCGATTTCGACATCCCGGTTGGCGTGAACGGCGATTGCTACGACCGCTATCTGGTGCGTGTCGAAGAAATGCGCCAGTCGAACCGGATCATCAAGCAATGCGTCGACTGGTTGCGTGCCAATCCGGGGCCGGTGATCAGCGGCAACCACAAGATCACGCCGCCGCCGCGCGCGGACATGAAAGCCGACATGGAAAGCCTGATTCATCATTTCAAGCTGTTTTCCGAAGGCTTTCAGGTGCCGGCCGGCGAAGCGTATGCGGCAATCGAAGCGCCGAAGGGAGAATTCGGCGTCTATCTCGTTTCCTACGGTGACAACAAGCCCTAAAGGATGAAAATTCGTGCGCCGGCCTATCCGCATTTGCAAGCGATGAACGAAATGGCCAAGGGGTTACTGATTTCCGATGCGGTGGCCATCATCGGTTCGCTGGATCTGGTGTTCGGGGAAATTGACCGATGAACGCAGAGCATACAAAACAACCGATGCAGCTGAGCGAACAGGCTTGCCGGAAGATTGACCGTGAACTGGCGAAGTTCCCGCCGGAGCAAAAGCAGTCCGCCGCAATCGCGGCGCTGGCAATCGTGCAGGACGAACTGGGCTGGCTGTCGCCGGAAGTGATGCCGGCAGTTGCGGACTATCTCGACATGGCGCCGATTGCGCTGCAGGAAGTCGCGACCTTCTACAACATGTTCAATACGAAGCCGGTCGGCCGGCACACGATCACGGTTTGCACCAACTTGCCGTGCGCACTGTCTGGCGGCGAGAGCGCAGCTGACTACCTGAAGAAAAAGCTCGGCATCGGCTTTGGCGAAACCACGGCTGACGGCCTGTTCACGCTGATTGAGGGGGAATGCATGGGCGCGTGCGGTGATGCGCCAGTGCTGCTGGCCGACAACAAGCGGATGTGCAGTTGCATGTCAAACCAGCGGATCGATGCGCTGATCGAGGAATTAAAAAAATGACCTGTCTGCACGACCGCCATTTGCAACCGTTGATCCTTGCCGGCCTGAACGGCGAGAACTGGCGGCTGGCCGATTACGTCGGCCGGGGCGGTTATGTGGCGCTGAAGCGGATCTTGACGGACAAGCTGTCGCCGGAAAGTGTGATTGAAGAAGTCAAGACTTCCGGTTTGCGCGGTCGCGGCGGTGCGGGTTTCCCGACCGGTCTGAAATGGACCTTCATGCCGCGCCAGTACGACGGGCAGAAATACCTGATCTGCAACAGTGACGAAGGTGAGCCTGGAACATTCAAGGATCGCGACATCCTGCGCTATAACCCGCATGCGATCATCGAAGGGATGGCGATCGCCGCATATGCAATGGGCGTGTCGGTCGGCTACAACTATATCCACGGCGAAATTTGGGCGGAATACGCCCGCTTCGAAGAAGCGATTGACGAGGCTCGTGCGGCCGGTTTCCTCGGCGACGACATTCTCGGCTCCGGTTTCAATTTGCAGTTGCATGCATTTCACGGTTATGGCGCCTACATTTGTGGCGAAGAAACCGCGCTGCTCGAGTCGATTGAGGGCAAGAAAGGCCAGCCGCGCTACAAGCCGCCATTTCCGGCGAGCGTTGGGCTGTATGGCCAGCCGACCACGATCAACAACACGGAAACGTTTGCGTCGGTGCCGTTCATCATGCAGATGGGTGGCGAAAACTTTGCTGCACTCGGCAAGGGCAACAGCGGCGGCACCAAGATATTTTCAATCAGTGGTGACGTCGCGTTGCCCGGAAATTACGAAGTGCCGCTGGGGACACCGTTTGCGAAATTGCTGGAACTGGCCGGCGGGGTGCGCGATGGAAAGAAACTGAAGGCGGTCAGTCCGGGCGGTTCGTCGTCGCCAGTGGTGACCGCCGAGGTAATGATGCAGACCGACCTCGATTACGACTCGATCGCCAAAGCCGGGTCGATGCTGGGTTCCGGTGCTGTGATCGTGCTCGATGAAACGCGCTGCATGGTGAAGTCGCTGTTGCGGCTGGCGTATTTTTATTACGAGGAATCCTGCGGCCAGTGCACGCCATGCCGCGAGGGTACCGGCTGGATGTACCGCGTGGTCAAGCGCATCGAAGAAGGGCAGGGCAAGCCGGAAGACCTGGATTTGCTGGTATCGATTGCTGACGGCATCCAGGGGCGGACGATTTGCGCGCTGGGCGACGCGGCGGCGATGCCGGTTCGTTCGTTCGTGCAGCGTTTCCGCAGCGAGTTTGAATATCATATCGAGCACAAGCATTGCCTTGTGCCAGCTTATTGAACAGCAGGATGGCTATGGTCGAGATCGAAATTGACGGCAAGAAAATCGAAGTGCCCGCAGGCACTCCGGTGATCGCGGCTGCCGAAAAGATCGGCACCTACATTCCGCATTTCTGCTATCACAAAAAACTGTCGATTGCCGCCAGTTGCCGGATGTGCATGGTCGAAGTCGAGAAGATGCCGCGCCCGGTGCCGGCGTGCGCGACGCCGGTGGCTCCGGGCATGGTGGTGCACACGCATGGCGAGCGTGCGGTAGCGGCGCAAAAGGCGGTGATGGAATTCCTGCTGATCAATCACCCGCTCGATTGCCCGATTTGCGATCAGGGCGGCGAATGCCTGTTGCAGGACATTGCGGTCGGTTATGGCAATGGCGAATCGCGCTACCGCGAAGAAAAGCGCATCGTGTTCCACAAGAATGTCGGGCCGCTGATTTCGATGGAAGAGATGAGCCGCTGCATCCACTGCACCCGCTGCGTGCGCTTCGGTCAGGAAATTGCCGGCGTGATGGAACTCGGGATGCTGAATCGCGGCGAACATGCGGAAATTACCACCTTCCTCGGTCGGACCGTCGATTCGGAATTGTCGGGCAACATGATCGACCTGTGCCCGGTTGGTGCACTGACCTCGAAACCGTTCCGCTATCAGGCGCGCGGCTGGGAACTGTCGCGCAGCAAATCCGTCAGCCCGCACGATGGTCTTGGCGCGAACCTGATCGTACAAGCGAAAAACGACAAGGTGCTGCGCGTGCTGCCGCTGGAAAATGAAGCCATCAATGAATGCTGGCTGGCGGACAAGGAACGCTTCTCATACGAAGCGTTGAACAGCCCCGAGCGGCTGACCAGACCGATGGTCAAGCAAGACAATCAATGGCATGAAACCGACTGGGCAACCGCGCTGGAATACGTTGCGCATGCGCTGGCTGACGTCAAACAGGAACATGGCAGTGATGCGATTGCCGCACTGGCGTCGCCGCATTCGACGCTGGAAGAACTCGCGTTGTTGCAAAAGCTGCTGCGCGGTCTCGGCTCGGACCACATCGATTGCCGCTTGCGTCAGAGCGATTTTGCGCTCGACGGCAAGATCACACCGTGGCTCGGCATGCCGATCGCTGCTTTCGGCCAGTTGCAGGATGTGTTCGTCATTGGCTCGTTCCTGCGCAACGATCACCCGCTGCTGGCGGCACGTTTGCGGCAGGCGGCCAAGCGTGGTGCGCAGGTGTCGATGCTGCACGCGACCGAAGACGATTGGCTGATGCCGGTGGCGAACAAAATGATTATGTCGCCGTCCGGCTGGCTGACTGCGCTGGCTGAGGTGGCGGTAGCCGTTGCGCAAGCGAAAGGTCTGACAGCACCAGCCGGGTTCGGCAGCGTCGTACCTTCTGCGACAGCAATGCAAATCGCAGCCAGCTTGCTGTCCGGCCGCCGTGCCGGCATATTCCAGGGCAATACCGCGGTACAGCATCCGCAAGCGTCGCAACTGCATGCTTTGGCCGAATGGATTGCGCAGAATACCGCTGCGGGTTTCGGTTATCTGACCGAGGCAGCGAACACGGTCGGCGGTTATCTGGCCGGCGCCTGCGGGCAGGCACCGCTGGCGGGATCGCGTCAGGCAGTGGTGCTGCTGAACGCCGAGCCGGAACTCGATTGTGCCGATCCGCTCTTGGCGCGCGCCGTACTGGGCGAAGCGAAAACGGTGATCGTGCTGTCCGCGTTCAAGCACAGCCTCGATCTGGCTGACGTGCTGCTGCCGATTGCGCCATTCACTGAAACTTCCGGCACCTTTGTGAATGGTGAAGGCCGCGCGCAAAGTTTCAACGGCGTCGTCAGGCCGCTGGGTGACGCCCGACCGGGCTGGAAAGTATTGCGCGTGCTGGGCAATCTGCTGGAGCTTGATGGCTTTGATTACGATACATCCGAAGCGGTGCGTGATGAAATCACGCATGGCGCGACCGATTTGTCGGCGCAGCTGAATAATTTTGCCGGCGTATTGCCGCAGGTGGCCGCGTCAGCCGTTACTGGATTGGAGCGCCTGGCCGACGTGCCGATGTATTTCGCCTATCCGCTGGTGCGCCGCGCGCGTTCGCTGCAAATGACGCATGACGCGCAGCCGCCGAAAGTGCGGTTGTCGCCGGTGCTGATGCAACAGCTCGGGATTGCCGATGGCGACCCAGTGCGCGTGTCGCAAACCGGTGAGGCAGTAGTGCTGCCGGTGCAGGCCGACGACCGCCTGCCGGATGGCGTGGTGCGCGTGGCAGCAGCCCATCCGACAACCTCGTCGCTTGGGCCGATGTCTGGCGCGATTCGCGTGGAGAAAGCATGATGGCCGAGATGCTGACCCTCGTGAAAGCCACCGGCCAGGGCTGGTTCGGGTTCCTGTGGCCGTTCATCTGGGCGATGATCAAGCTGAATTGCGTGATGCTGCCGGTGCTTGGTCTGGTGGCTTATCTGACGCTGTGGGAACGCAAACTGCTTGGCTGGATGCATGTCCGTTGGGGCGCGAACCGTATCGGGCCAACCGGCTTGCTGCAGCCGTTTGCCGATGCATTCAAGATGGTGTTCAAGGAAATCGTCGTGCCGGCGCGGGCCGACAAGCTGCTGTTCTTCCTGGCGCCGGTACTGTCGATTGCACCGGCGCTGGTCGCCTGGGCGGTGATCCCGTTCGGCCCGGAACTGGTGCTGGCCGATATCAATGCCGGCCTGCTGTTCATTACCGCGATTACCTCGTTTGGCGTGTATGGCGTGATCATCGCCGGTTGGGCATCGAATTCGCGCTATGCGTTCCTCGGCGCGATGCGCGCCACCGCGCAGATGGTGTCGTTCGGCATTCCGCTGGGCTTCGTGCTGGTGACGGTCGCGATGGTGTCCGGCAGTCTGAACCTGTCCGATATCGTCGTCATGCAGAACAAAGGGTATTTCGCTTCGCTGGGCTTGAATTTCCTGTCGTGGAACTGGCTGCCGTTGCTGCCGCTGTACGTGATTTACATCGTTTGCTGTCTTGCCGAAACCGGCCGCCATCCGTTCGACGTGCTTGAAGGCGAATCGGAAATCGTCAACGGCCACATGGTCGAATATTCCGGCATGTCGTTCGCAATGTTCTACATGGCCGAGTATGGCAACATGATCCTGTTTTCGGCCACGGCATCGATCATGTTCCTCGGCGGCTGGGCTGCGCCGGTCGATTGGGCGATTGTCAGCTGGGTGCCGGGCTGGATCTGGCTGGGGGCGAAAGCGTTCATGGTGGTGTCGACGTTTATCTGGGTGCGCGCGACTTTCCCGCGCTACCGCTACGATCAAATGATGCGGCTTGGCTGGAAGGTGTTCATCCCGCTGACGCTGGCCTATCTGGTGATCGTCGCTGGCTGGATGCAGACGCCGTGGAATATCTGGAATTGAATGAAATGGATATAAATCGCCGGGGTATGTGTAAAAATAATGCCGCGCGGCCAGATGTTCTGCGGATGTTTAAAAATACACCATGCAGTATGTTTTTGATGTCGAAAAGCCGTCGAACGGCAAAAAGGGTTGATTGCAGATGAGGGCGATCGTCGAATTCTTCCGCAGCTTGCTGCTGCTGGAACTGATCAAGGGCTTCGCGGTGACGGGCCGGTACCTGTTCGCGCGCAAGATCACGATCGAGTATCCGGAAGAAAAGACGCCGCAGTCGCCGCGCTTTCGCGGCATGCATGCGTTGCGCCGTTATCCGGACGGCGAGGAACGCTGCATTGCCTGCAAGCTGTGCGAGGCGGTGTGTCCGGCGATGGCGATCACCATCGAGTCCGGCGAACGTGACGACGGCACGCGCCGCACGCTGCGCTACGACATCGACCAGAACAAATGCATTTTCTGCGGTTTTTGCGAGGAAGCATGTCCGGTGGACGCGATCGTCGAAACGCAGAAGCACGAATACCATGGCGAAAGCCGCGCCGACCTGTATTTCACCAAGGAAATGCTGCTGGCGATTGGCGACCGCTACGAAAACGAGATTGCCGCCGCACGCAAAGCGGATGCGCGTTACCGATGAACCCTTGCTGAATGACTGAAATGGAATTCACGACCGTCCTGTTCTACGCCTTCTCGGCCATCCTGGTGGTGGCCGCGCTGTGCGTCGTGACTGCCAGAAGCCCGGTACATGCGGTGTTGTTCCTGGTGCTGTCGTTCTTTACTGCTGCGGCATTGTGGATTCTGTTGAAAGCCGAATTTCTGGCGATCGTGCTGGTGCTGGTGTATGTCGGTGCGGTGATGGTGTTGTTCCTGTTCGTGGTGATGATGCTCGACCTCGATCTCGACCAGATTCGTCAAGGGTTCCGGAAAAGCCTGTGGGCTGCGGTGCCGGTCGGCCTGCTGATCGTGTTTGAAATGTCGGCGGTGCTGCTGCGCGGTTTCTGGGCGCCGGAGATGCATGCGCCGGCGAGTTCAGCCAACATTGGCACGACCAAGGAACTGGGCAAGATCATTTTCACGCATTATGTTTACGCTTTCGAGATTGCCGCCGTGATCTTGCTGGTGGCAATGATCGCAGCGGTTGCGCTGACGTTCCGCAAACGGCGCGATGCGCGCTATACCGATCCGGCAGCG
>JAYFNP010000188.1:0-12811 GCA_034933385.1 Burkholderiaceae bacterium
TTCTTCAGCGTCTGATATGCCTCGTTCGCCTGCGTCGCCCATTGCAGCGCAGCACGCCGGTCGGCCTCGCTTGCATTCACGAAACGATCGGGATGCACTTGTCCCAGCACTTCGCGATAAGCTGAGTCCAGCGCTGTCATATCGAGCGCAAACTGCTGTGGCAAATGGAACAAGTCGAAATGGTTTTGCATGAAAACCCGTCTCAAACCTTAAAGCTATCGCCACATCCGCAGGCATTCTTGACGTTCGGGTTGAAGAACTTGAACCCTTCGTTCAAGCCTTCCCGCGCATAATCCAGTTCCGTCCCATCCAGGTACGGCAAACTTTTCGGATCGACAAACACCTTGACGCCATACGACTCGAACACCAGATCTGCGGCTTCCTGCTCGTCTACATACTCCAGCTTGTAGGCCATCCCAGAACAACCCGTCGTCCTCACGCCCAAGCGCAAACCCAGTCCTTTCCCGCGCTTTTCAAGGAAGCGGCTGACATGCTGGGCCGCCCTTTCCGTCAGTGTGATCGCCATCTCATGCCCCTTCCGTTCCGCCTTGACGCTCCCGGTAATCCTTGACCGCCGCCTTGATCGCGTCTTCCGCCAGAATCGAACAGTGAATCTTCACCGGCGGCAACGCCAGTTCTTCGGCTATCTGCGTGTTCTTGATCGCCAGCGCCTGATCCAGCGTTTTGCCTTTCACCCATTCGGTGACCAGTGAACTCGATGCAATCGCCGAGCCGCAACCGTAGGTCTTGAAGCGCGCATCTTCGATCAGGCCATTCTGACCAACCTTGATTTGCAGCTTCATCACGTCGCCGCAAGCCGGCGCACCAACCATGCCGGTACCGACCGTCTCGTCGCCTTTGTCGAATGACCCGACATTCTTCGGGTTTTCGTAATGTTCCATTACCTTGTCCGAGTATGACATCTCATCGCTCCTGAATTATCAATGGGTGGCCCACTGGATTTTGGATATATCCACGCCTTCTTGGTGCATCTCCCACAGCGGCGACATCTCCCGCAGTTTCGCTACCTTTTCTTTGAACAACTTGATCGTGAAATCGATCTCTTCTTCCGTCGTGAACCGGCCAATCGTGAAGCGAATCGAACTGTGCGCCAGTTCATCGCTCCGGCCAAGCGCCCGCAGCACGAATGACGGCTCCAGGCTGGCCGACGTACAGGCCGATCCCGACGATACCGCCAAGCCGTTGAGTGCCATGATCAGCGATTCCCCTTCCACGTAGTTGAAGCTGACGTTCAGGTTGTGCGGCACCCGGTGCTCCATGTCGCCGTTAATGTAAACCTCTTCGATTTCCAGCAAACCTTTGAGCAGCTTGTCGCGCAATGCCCGAATCCGCGGCAATTCCGTCGCCATCTCTTCTTTCGCCAGCCGGAACGCTTCCCCCATGCCGACAATCTGGTGCGTCGCCAGCGTTCCGGAACGCAGCCCGCGTTCATGCCCGCCGCCGTGCATCTGCGCTTCGAGACGCACCCGCGGACGACGCCGTACATACAACGCACCGATGCCTTTCGGCCCGTACGTCTTGTGTGATGCAAACGTCATCAGATCCACCTTGCTCTTTTGCAAGTCGATCTCGACCTTGCCGGTTGCCTGCGCGGCATCGCTGTGGAAGATGATCCCTTTCTTGCGGCACAATTCGCCGATCTCGTCGATGGGCTGAATCACGCCAATCTCGTTATTGACCAGCATCACCGACACCAGAATCGTATCCGGCCTGATCGCCGCTTCCAGTTGCTCGACCGTAATCAGCCCATTGGGTTGCGGATCAAGATAGGTCGCTTCGAACCCTTGCCGTTCCAGCTCGCGCACCGTATCCAGCACCGCCTTGTGTTCGGTCTTGACGGTAATGATGTGCTTGCCCTTGTCTTTATAAAAATGCGCCGCGCCCTTGAGCGCCAGATTGTCGCTTTCGGTCGCGCCGGAAGTCCAGATGATCTCGCGCGGATCGGCATTCACCAGCGCGGCGACATGCCCGCGCGCTTCTTCGACGGCCTTCTCCGCATCCCAGCCGTACATGTGGCTCCTCGAGGCCGGATTGCCGAAATGCTCGCGCAGATACGGAATCATCTTGTCCGCCACCCGCGGATCGACTGGCGTAGTCGCCGAATAATCCATGTAAATCGGAAAATGCGGCGCTTTGATCGCATCTGCCAGGCTCGTACCGTTTTTCATTTTCACTTCGGAATTCATGACTTGTCCTATTCGTCAGGCGAAAGCAGGGGTCGAATGCACGACTGTCACTGTCTTTTCGCTGTTCTTCTCAAGTTGCTGATCAACTAGATCCTGCAATGTCACCGAGTCGAGATAATCGACAATCCGCGCATTGAGCGCCGCCCACAGATCGTGAGTCATACATTGTTTTTCCGGTTCTACTTCGTGCTGGTGACGACAATTACCAATGCCGCCGCACATGGTTGTATCCATCGGTTCGTTCACCGCAAAAATGATGTCCGCTACCGTCATATCCGCCGCCTTGCGCGCAAGACGGTAACCGCCACCCGGGCCACGCACTGAGACCACCAACTGGTGGCGGCGCAGTTTACCAAATAACTGCTCCAGATACGATAGCGAAATCTCTTGCCGGGCGCTGATACCAGAAAGCGTCACCGGCCCGTTGCTCTGGCGCATCGCCAGATCAATCATCGCCGTCACCGCAAAACGGCCTTTGGTCGTCAGTCTCATCGCATGCTCCTGTCCGAAAATCCCTTTTCCGGCCATTGGCGCAGTCGCGTCAACCAGACAGATTGGGGAAGGAAATGGAATAACCCTATTTGTTGAACATTTTTGTCAAGTATAACAAATTCGCGTTGCCGGTGCTTACGTCCAGTGTCCATCACCGGCTTTTTCAGTACCGTAGCGGCATTTTTGCCGCAAAAACATACTGGACGCTGTATTTCCAAAGACCCGCAGAGAATCTGGCCATACAGGTCATTTTTACTGGATACCCCATTGATTTGCTGGATATTTTTGACATCCGCGGCAGATGGGCGGCTGTCCGTTTGATTATTCTCATCTTTCAATTTCGCGCCGCCGACGATGCTCTGCTTTTTTGTCATACTGGCATCGTTTCCACCCAGTTCAATCTGTCCAAGGAGGGCCGCTCCATGCCAGCCAAGCAATTGCTATTCCACGACGAAGCGCGCGAAAAAATCTGCGCCGGCCTGAACATGCTGGCCAATGCGGTCAAGGTCACGCTCGGCCCGAAGGGCCGCACGGTCGTGCTGGACCGCCCCTACGGCCCACCGCTGATCATCAATTCCGGCGTGATGGTCGCCCGGGAAATCGAATTGTCCGACCGGAGCGAAAACGTCGGCGCGCAAATGGTGCGAGAAGTCGCGGCACGCACCTCCGAAATGGCCGGCGACGGCACCACCACTGCGACCGTGCTGGCGCAGGCGATCGTATCCCAAGGCATGAAATACGTCGCCGCCGGTTTCGACCCGATGGATTTGAAGCGCGGCATTGATGCTGCCGTCGAAGCCGTGGTCGAACGGTTAAATGCCAATTCACGCAAGATCGGTTCCGGTCAGGAAATCACGCAAGTCGGCACGATTTCAGCCAACGGCGACCAGGCAATCGGCGAAATGATTGCGCAGGCGATGGACAAGGTCGGCCGCGACGGCGTGATCATGGTCGAAGATGGCCGCAGCATGAACAACGAGCTGGAAGTGGTCGAGGGCTTGCAATTCGACCGCGGCTTCCTGTCGCCCTACTTCATCAACGATCCCGAAAACGCGCGTATCTTGTTCGACGATGCCCTATTGCTGATCTGCACCAAGCAAATCTCGATGTTTGCCGATTTGCTGCCGATACTGGAACAGGTCGCCAAAACCGGACAGCCGCTGCTGATCATCGCCGAAGATATAACGGGCGAAGCGCTGGCAACCCTGGTGATCAACTCGCTGCGCGGCACGCTCAAAGTGTGCGCCGTCAAATCGCCGGGCTTCGGAGACCATCGCAAGGCGCAACTGGAAGACATCGCCATCGTCACCGGCGGCAAAATCGTCTCCGATGAAACCGGGCTGACACTGGAAAAAATGAGCGTCAGCGACCTCGGCCATGCCCGTCGCGTCGAAATCGACAAGGACAAATGCTCGCTGATCGATGGCGCCGGCGACAGCGTGAAAATCAAGGCGAGAATTGCCCAGATTCATCAGGCGATGGACAAAACCGATTCGCAATTCGAAAAGGAACGTCTCGAACAACGCGCGGCGAAGCTATCCGGCGGCGTAGCACTGATCAAGGTCGGGGCCTCGACTGAAACAGCGATGAAGGAAAAAAAGTCACGCGTTCAGGATGCGCTGCATGCGACCCGCGCCGCAGTCGAGGAAGGCATTGGCCCCGGCGGCGGCATCGCACTGCTACGCGCTGCCGAGGCACTCGACAAACTCCATCAGGGCAACCTCGCGCAAGACTCCGGCGTCAGAATCGTCCAGCGCGCCTTGCAGGAACCGCTGCGGCAGATCGTTGCCAATGGCGGCGGAGAACCTTCGGTGATTATCGATGCGGTCAGCAAACAAACCGGTAACTTCGGCTTCAATGCGGCCACCGGGGAATATGGCGACATGCTGGCGATGGGCATCATCGATCCGACCAAAGTCACGCGGCTTGGCCTGCAAAATGCCGCTTCGATTGCCAGCCTGATCCTGACCACCGATTGCATCGTCGCCGAAATGCCGCAGCCGGAAAAACCTGCGGGCATGCCACCTGAAAGTTTTGCCATGACCTGATACAATGAAACCACTGTGATGGAACTTGAATTATCCGCAGTTCATTACCGAACACGCGAAACCGTATTCGGGGGCGACTTGGATTCGACAGGGGTTGCAAAGCAGAGCAGGGCATACCGAGGCCTGGTTACCTCGTAAACACACCCAGAAAAAACTAAACGCAAACGATAACGTTTACGCAAAAGCCGCTTAAACCCGGCTTTCCCTGCATTACCTCTTCCCTGGGGTAAGCTGGCAACAGCAGCAGGGTCATTTACAGGGAATCGCTATGGGCCTCGTCGCTTGTCCCATAGTTAAACTTAAGGCGAATCGCCTGTGTGCAGCGTGTGCGGCCGCGTCACACGGGTTAAAACAAACGACGACACTAAGTATGTAGAACTGTCTGTAGAGGGCTTCTGGACGCGGGTTCGAAACCCGCCGCCTCCACCAATAAAACATTTAAAGCCGTCCAAGGACGGCTTTTTTGTGTATATATTTCAATGTGTTATGTTGATTTATAGGCTAAAGCTGTCCAAAATAATCCATTGACATCCGGGGGCAACTGGGGGCAACATTAGGGGCAACAAGACTAGCCAGATAAGGAGTTGCCCCCATGCCCCTTACAGATACCACGATTCGTAATGCCAAGCCAGCTGACAAAGCAAAAAGGCTCTTTGACGGCGGCGGTCTCTATCTGGAAGTTTCCCCGAGCGGGGGCAAATGGTGGCGCCTGAAATATCGTTTTGGGGGTAAGGAGAAGCGACTGTCCCTAGGCACCTATCCTGAGGTCTCCCTAAGGGATGTACGCGAACGGCGCGATGAGGCGCGGAAACTTCTCGCCAACGAGGTAGATCCTGCTGAGAACCGCAAAGCACATAAAGAGGCGAAACTAGCACGCGCCGCCAATAGTTTCGAGGTGGTCGGGAGAGAATGGTTTCAAAAATTCAAGCCCCAATGGGTCGAGGCCCATAGCGTTCGTGTTATCCGTATGCTCGATGGGAACATTTTCCCTTGGTTAGGTGGCCGTCCGATCGCAGAGATCACCGCTCCTGAGTTGCTGGCCACAATTAGACGGATTGAAGATCGGGGGGCACTTGAATCTGCTCGTAGAGCATTGAGTATATGTGGACAGATATTCCGTTATGCGGTCGCTACAGGACGCGCACAGCGCGACCCGTCCGGCGATTTACGCGGCGCACTCACCCCCGTAATAAGCAAGCACTTTGCGGCAGTGACAGAACCCCAAAAGGTCGCTGAAGTTCTAAGAGCGATAGATAATTACGAGGGCACACTTCCTGTCCGCTGCGCCATCCGCCTTGCCCCACTCGTCTTTGTACGCCCCGGCGAATTGCGCCATGCAAAATGGGAAGACATTGACCTAGCGACTGGCGAATGGCGTTATCTGGTCACTAAAACAAAAACTCAGCATATCGTTCCGTTATCGCGCCAATCTATTGCAATACTGGAAGAGTTGAAACCTCTTACCGGAAAGGGAACGTATGTTTTCCCAAGCGCCAGGAACCCTAAAGGCGACAGGCCCATGAGCGACAACGCCATACTTGCGGCCATGCGACGAATGGGCATTTCAAAAGATGAAATGAGCGGTCACGGCTTCCGCGCCATGGCACGAACAATCCTCGATGAAGTACTGGGTGTTCGACCGGACTTTATTGAACATCAACTTGCCCACGCTGTCCGAGACCCCAATGGTCGCGCCTACAATCGCACAGCACATCTACCTGAACGACGCAAGATGATGCAGCAATGGGCGGATTATCTCGACAAACTCAAAGCCGGAGCAGAAGTGGTACCGCTACCGCAGCGCGCCTAACTTCGATGGAGGAAATCTAATCATTCCTTGAAACCCGCATAAATAATTGGTTTTATATTTTTCGAAAACACAAATGCCCCTAAATATGCCCCCAAAATAATTCTATGCCTCTCAACTTGTTTATTCTGCCTGTTCTGCCGAAGCGAAATAAAGTTGTTTATTCCGCATTAAAATATGCCCACCCAATGAATTTCTAATACCCCCAATCCTCATACCCCAATTTCAATCTCGAAAGTTCCTCCTTGAGGCTCCGCCAATGCGGCAGAAACCTGTCCATGAGCGCGATGAATCTGCCGTTATGCTGACGCTCCAGCAAATGTACCAGCTCATGTACGACAATGTATTCGATACAGTCCTCTGGTTTCTTCGCCAATTCAAGATTCAGCCAGATACGCTTTGTCTTTGGGTTGCAGCTCCCCCACTTGGTCTTCATCTTCTTTATGCCCCAAGCTGTCGCCTCCACACCAAGCAACGGCTGCCATTTCTCCAGCACTGACGGAATCAACAACTTCAGCTGTTCGCGATACCAGCGCAGCAAAACTGCCTCGCGTTGCACAGCCTCTGAATCCGGTCGTACAAAAAGGTCGAGGCTGGCAATCCCACGTATTGCCACCTTGGGCGGCGCATCCAGTTCATGCACGCGCAACCGGTAACGACGTCCAAGGAAATAGTGGCTCTCCCCGTTCACCATCTCACGTTGCGACTGACGTGGCTGCTCGACAAATTTGGCTTTCTGCCGCTTGATCCAGCCAAGCTTGTCGATCACTGCCAGGCGCACTGCTTCATTGCTGACTACCAGCGGGGCAGCAACGCGCACCCGTCCATTCGGTGGATAGACGCCTAGATGCAAGTTCTTGATGTCTTTGCGCACCACCTCAACCATGATGCCACTGACCTTGATGTTGCGATGCTCAATAGTCATTCTGGTGCTTCGCCAATTCCAAAATCTGATCCGTCAATTCATCATCATTCAGCACCGCTTTGATGGCAAGGCGAACGCGTTTGGTCTTGAGCGAGTTAGTGCGCCAGCCACTTTGTAAACTGTTTATCACTGCAGCGTCCACCGCCAACGCCAAACCTTCGTCCTTACCCAAGTTGTTGTACATGGCACGCTGTGCCGAAGTCTTCATGGTGGTCGGATAACCCCCTGCCGTGCCCCCTGGCGTTTTTGCCTGCTTCGTTAACGCAGCAATTTCATCCAGATATTTCTTGTAATCAATGACACCTGCACGACGCTGCTCGATCAGCGCATCCAGCAACTTAGAGATTTTCTCGTAATACGCCGGATCAACAGGTGATTCATTGATAACCAGTTTGCGGACATTGTTCTCAATGGTTTCGGCTACCGCTGTTTTGCTCTGCCTGATGCCCTTGGGCCGCGCGTTGACGGCATCTGCACCCCGTTCAACGATAAGCTGGATCAGGCTCATGTCATCGAAAGCGGAAATCTTTTCACTGTCCTCCGCACGTATGTACTTGTCGATCAGGTAGCGCATTGCGGGTTCGAGCGCCTTCAGATCGACATAGTCGCCGCTGGCAATCCTCACTTCATCGCGCACCTTGGTATAGTGATCGACCTCGTTCTGAAGCGTCTTGATTTCATCCGTGGTATAACCGGCCTCAGTCAGTTCGTTGGCAATGCTGGCATAAGCACGCAACAGCGACGCAGCGAATTTGTAGAGTTTCAGACGCTTGGGCTCATTATTCTTGAGCTGCTCGGCATTTCCAGAAATCTTCGCGCAGAAATAGCGCAGGTAAGCAGGAGTGTCCTTCGGTTGTTCAACCGGTTCACACAGCGCACGGATGGATTCGCGCGCTTCTTCCAGGTCTTCACCTGCCTTTTCCAGCCGATTTTCCAGAAGTCCCTTGACGTCCTCCTTGTCGTAGCCATCCAGCGCACCGCTGGTGTAATCCTGCACCGCGCCTTCAAGGCTCTTGAACAAATCCTTGTAGTCAACGATGTAGCCATATTCCTTGTCGTCGCCATCAAGCCGGTTGACGCGGCAGATGGCCTGGAACAGACCATGGTCGCGCATCTGCTTGTCGATGTAGAGATAGGTTGCCGATGGCGCATCGAAACCGGTCAGCAGCTTGTCCACCACGATCAGAAGCTTCATCTGCCCCGGTTCGTTAACGAACTTCTTTTTGACCTCATCCTCGAATTTTTCCGCCTTGTTAATGGCCTTGTCTGGCGTTTCGTTGAACCAGTCCGCCAGCATCTGGCGATATACCTCATACTTGAACAGGTTGTCGGTTTCGCCTTCACCCGTGGTCTCGCCCTTGGCGTCTGATACTGATGGTGCATAGCTGGTGACGATGGCGCATTTACCATTCAGCTCCGTCTTGGCGAAGAGTTCATAGAATTTGCACGCTTCAAATATGCTGCCTGCGACCAGCATCGCGTTGCCATGCCCATCCATCAGGCGAGGCTTCATATTCATGTCAATGATAATGTCGTCAACGATCTTCTCCAGCCGAGACTGGCTGGAAAGCACGCGCTGCATCGTGCCCCATTTCTGTTTGAGCTGCGCCTTGGCCAAATCATTCAATCCCTTGGTTTTAGCTACAAACCATTGATCGATCTTGGCTTTGTTGGTCAGCTCCTGGTCGATGTCACGCGCTTCATAGCGCAAGTCCAGTACAACTCCTTCGCGTACTGCCTGATCAAACTTGTAGGTATGGATATACCTGCCGAACACCTCGATGCTCTTCTGCTTATCCGCCTTCAACAGCGGCGTGCCAGTAAAACCGATAAACAGCGCATTCGGCAAAATGGCTTTCATCGCCTTGTGCAGATCGCCGGATTGCGTGCGGTGACATTCATCAACAAACACGTGGATGTCACCTTTGGCGCTGAACCCCGTCGGCAGATTTTTTAGGGTTTCGATAAATTCCTTGCTGCCTTCGCCGTCATCCTCTTCTTCATCACTCTTGTTGCCGAATTTGTGCACCAGCGAGCAAAGCAACGAATCTTCGGTCTTGTTAAGCCGGTCGATCAGGTCGGCACCGCTTTTCGTGCGGATCATGCTTTCACTGACACCCTTGAATACCCCATCGATCTGTTTATCGAGTTCTGCTCGGTCAGTGACAATCAGCACCCGCGCATCCTGGCGGTTTGCGAGTATCCATTTCGCCAGCCAGACCATGGTCAGCGACTTGCCGCTGCCCTGCGTATGCCAGATGATGCCGCCCTCACGACGACGGATGAAATCCTGCGATGCTTTCACGCCGAAATACTGGTTCTGGCGGCAGACTTTTTTAATTCCTGCATCAAACACGATGAAGTCATGAATCAACTCCAGGAAGCGAGATTTCTCACATACCTGCACTAGATGCCGATCCAGCAGGTTCGGTTCGCTGGCATGTTCACCACTATCCTCAACCCATTTCAGATAATACTTTTCTGGGGTTTCGATCGTGGCGTAGCGCAATCCTTCGGTGTCATTGCCAGCCATGACCCATTGCATGGTCGAGAAGAACGGCTGGATGAATTCTTTCTTCTGGTTGTCCAGATTTTGGCGGATGCCTTCCGCGACAGACACCGTGGAACGCTTCAGTTCCAGCACACCCAACGCGATGCCGTTGATATACAGGACGATGTCCGGCCGCTTGGTGCTAGCCTTAGCCGCATTGGCCAGGTCAGCACCCTTGACTGTCACCTCCTCTGCAATGGCGAAGTGGTTGGACTTGGAATTTTTCCAGTCGATCAACCAGACTGTAACGGTGTTCTCGCCAATTTCAGGCTTGAGCTTCACGCCATAGCGCAGCATTTCATATACGGCACGGTTACGGTCGTACAGGCTCTTGCTGGTGTCACCCGCAACTCGATCAAATTCATAGAGCGTACGATTGATCAGGTTGGTTGGCGTACCTCGCTTGGCCAGCCAGGTGCTAAGCAGATCGTGCTCGATATTGCGGTTGTTTTCTTTGTCGATCCAATTTCCAAGATAATCATAGTCCAGTCGTTTATTGAACAGCTTAATGACACGGTCCTGGGTTTTCTTTTCAATTTGGCCGACAGTTGCCATATCAGGCTTTCAGTAACTTGAAGTTGATCTGGTAGCGGTAGAAATCAATCGCGGGCACCGGTACCAAAGCCCGGCGCAATTTCTGGTCATCTTCCAGCGCGATAATCACACCTCTGACTTTCTGACCAGATTCGGCCAGTTCGTCCATCACATACCCCATATATCGCAGCGTCTGGCCCACCACGACGTCGCTGGCACGCCCTTTCTTCAACTCGACCACCAGCAATTCGGACTTATCCTTCTTGATAGCCAGGATGTCCAATGGACCGGTATCGGTCAAATACTGCTGTCCAACCTTTTCGCCATCTTCCTCAAAAATGTCGTAATCCTTGCCCAGCTCGGTTTGCGCCCAGTTCTTGACAAGGAAGTCCTCCAGATGTGTTTCAAGCGCGAAAGTTGTCGGGTCTTCTATCGTTTCATCTGTTGCGATGATTTTTGGTTTGGCATCCGGGCCCATTAACGTTTCTATTTCCTGCGCATAACCGGAAATATCTGCGACCGCGCCGATTGAACCAGTGGAATTCTTAAGTGGATCGCTCATTGATGGCCGAGGAATCGAAGTTTCTCGCCAACTGACCGGGCGACGATGCGGCAATATTTCGCCTGGCGCATAGTAATAGTCGCCATTGACCTCGCCCACGCGATACATGTTGGAACCATCTGGGCAAAGCACGATATCGCCTTTCTGGATGCCTTTGGAAACGGTCCACAGTGCGCCACAAGACAATCCAGCGCTGATCTTGCTTTTCCCGGGGTGGCCGGAGAGATATACAGGAATGAATTTTTTATTGAACGCTCGCCAGTCTTCCGGTAAGTCATTCTTCAAGTCTTGCGCGATCTCATAATCTGTACCAATAAAATTGCCCGCAAAGCATTCAGCAGCATGCATGCTTTTCTGACCAAGCATGACGCGAAAATATTTCTTCATATCAGACGTATCCTTCCTGTCAGTAATTCCTGCATCATGCCCTGCTTCAAATCGCGGGTTTTATTACGGCGTGCTTCAAGTCTGGAAATTTCTGCATCCATATCGCCAAGTACGGTGACGATTGCAGTTTGTTCAGCTTCGCATGGCAGAGTAATGTCGAGTTTCATAAAAGCGCTTTTGGCGATGTTGTAGCGCGTAGCACCCTGCGCAAGGATTGACATAGCCTTCCTCCCTGCTTTACTCCGGAACCAATAGGCAAAAAATAATTCGTTGATTTTTATATCCTGGGAAAACCGGAAACCGAAGCAAAAACTATTCAAATATAGGTTTGGACGCTCTTCCATAAGTACAGAGCAAAAACCAACTTCTTCTGGCGTTTCCGATGATCCATTGAAGAATAGATCGCCTTTGCGAACTTGGTTTTGTGCCTCCGTTGCCCCAACATCAACAAATTCGAGCCACTCTGTGTTGATTACTGTATCGGTCATCACATTCATGAACGGAATGTAACAAGAAGTGCCATGTCCAAAATCTTCTTTCGTTTTACCTGTTAAACCACCGTATGTTTGCCCAAGCGATTGCATCGACTTCACCTCCCACTCACCACTAAACCCCGGCAGCCGCGTCTTCCCAGTAAGAAGCTGCTGCACTGCAGCCTGTTTCAGGTCGCGCTTCTTGGTGATGAGTTGGTCGAGTTTGATGAGCAATGCGTCTACGTCGGAGAGAGCGTTGGCGATGGTGCGTTGTTCCTCAACCAACGGTGTTGCAAAGTTAAGCTTTGAAAAATCAGCTTTTGAAATAATGCGTGTTGCCGTGATGCCAGAATTCGCCAGCAAGTAAGGTTTGTTATATTCAAAAAGGTAATAGAGAAATTCTGGGGAATGATCTTCATTTGGGATAACCGCATTTATTTGCTGGTTACAACCACCAAGCTTTCTTAATATGGCATTCTTTCCTATGCTTGCTATGCAAGTAACTAGGACCGTGTTGGGTGGAAGCGATCTAATAACGTCAAGCCCGTCCTGCGTAATCATTCTCTCGGAAGAATACATATCCCTATTCAGTGAAATATCCGTGGGGGTTATCCACGGATATTTTCTACCCCAATATGTATTTATGCTTGTCCTAGGCGTTCCACCGGTAACAATGTGCCCAAAAGCTGAAACCGGTTTAACATTCCACTCTTCAGGTGAGCTTGCCCCTGAAATGCGTATCCCATAACAGGTGCGTTTAAGCGGATTTTTTCATCTGTTCCGCCAGCCAGTTTTTCTCGAACTGCATTGGGCTGACATAACCTA
>JAYFNP010000189.1:0-3457 GCA_034933385.1 Burkholderiaceae bacterium
GCAACTATTCTCGAACCGGGCAAACTTTCCTGACGTGTATTTTTCCACACGAACTGCCATATGCTATCTTAATTATGTTTCCGGCAATTACTCTTTACCTCCCAACGACATAACTTTCTTACCGGCCTCACGCATCAACAGTCATGACGCGTAACGAAGATGGCGACTCCGTGGTACCCAATCCACCCCTCTTTTCTGCCCTTATCTCCAGGCATTTAGGGTGCTGGCTTCTGGTTGGCGCCTTCGCGCTAAACGTAGTTGTGTGTGTGTTTGCCACCTTCGGCCTGCAAAACATCCACGAGCATTATGAACGCCAGGCAGAAATCCAGACACAAAACCTAGCGCAGGCGATTGATCAAAGCATCAGCAACAGCACCGACAAGATCAACCAGTCATTGCGCGCTGTCGCGTATGAGGCGGAATTGCAACTGGCATCAGGGAAGCGCAATCTCGCGATTCTAGAGGGTGTCATCGCTTTGCAAAAGAAACTGCTGCCCGAAGCCATCGGTTTCCGAATCCTCGACGCCAACGGCGACACCCTGCTCGGTCACGCCGGCACACCTAACCCGGAAGCCAATATCGCCAATCGCGAATATTTCGTACACCTGAAACAACATCCTGGCGCCAGCACTGCCATTTCCAAGCCGTTACTCAGCCGCTACACAGGCGACCACGTGATCGCTTACGCGCATCGCATTAACTACCCAGACGGCAGCTTTGCCGGAGCAGCGGTCATCCCAATTTCGCTGGCTTACTTCCGTCAGATCGCGTCGAAATATGTCCTCGGCGATCACGGCGTGATCATGCTGCGCGATATCGATCATGGACTGGTGCTGCGTACCCCCCCCAACTCAGACGACAAAAAGATCGACACTGAAGACAACACTTTGACCGACGAACTGAAAGCACTGCTTGCTTCCGGCGCCACCTCCGGGACCTATCGCGCGCGCACTTTCAGCGACGGTCTCATGAGGACTTTCTCATTCCGGCGACTGGAAAATTCACCGCTTTATGTCATTTCCGGTCTGGCCGAACAAGACTACCTGACACGGTGGTACCGTGACGTTTGGGAAGTGCTTGCTTTTTTGGTGCTGTTCGTCATCGTGACCAGCGCATCGGCATGGCTGATATACCGCACCTGGAAACAGCAATTGCAAGGGACGAAAATCCTGCAAGAAAATCATCAATCCCTGAAAACCCTGTTGCAGAAGCTTCAGGAAAGCGACCATGCGCTGCGGAAAACTCAAGAAATAGGCAAGCTAGGCTCTTTTAAACTCGACATTACGCGCGGTCTGTTCTCGTGTTCCGCAGAAGTCGATTCGCTGTTCGGCATCGATGCGAACCATCCTCACCATTTCGAAGCTTTTCTGAAACTGCTTCATCCGGAAGATCGTCAGCGACTGCTTGATGCCTTTCATGAAAACGTGCTGAAAAAGAAACAGTTTGCCGAACACGAATATCGGATTATCCGTTCATGCGACGGCGCTATCCGCTGGCTGCGTGTCACTGGAACCATCGAACTCAATGAACAGCAGCATCCTGTTGCGTTAAGCGGCATCGCTTGTGACATCACCGAGCAGAAACGCTACAACGAACAGTTGCAGCTCACCAATGAAGTCTTCATTAACATGCACGAAGCTGTCGTCATTGCGGATGGAAACGCCAATATCATTGATGTCAATCCAGCCTTTACCAGCATGACCGGCTATAGCCGCGAAGAAGTGATCGGCAAACACTACCAAAGTATTCAATTTTATCAGCAAGAAAAAGACTATTTTCGCAATGTACAGGAAACCCTTATAAAGAACGGCTACTGGGAAGGAGAATTCAAGACCGAGCGCAAGGATGGCACGACATACATTCAAACCGCAAAAATTTCAGCTATCCGCGATGCTCGTGGACGGCTGATACGTTTCATCAAGGTTGGTTACGACGTTACCCAACTGCGCACCAGCCAGCGCCAGATAGAACATCTGGCTTTCCACGACAAGCTGACCAACCTGCCGAACCGCGCCAAACTGGCCGAATGCCTGAAAGAAGCCATCGATCAGGCTGAAACATCGCACAAGCTGCTTGGCGTCTGTTATATCGATCTGGACGGCTTCAAGCAGATCAATGATTTCTGGGGGCACGACGTCGGCGACGAGGTGCTGGTCGAAGTAGCGACACGACTGCAATCGTGTGTCGGTACCGCCGATACCGTTTCCAGGCTGGGAGGGGATGAATTTGTCGTATTGCTGAATGGATCGTCATCTATCAATGAAATCGAGCGTACTCTCAGACGGATGCTGTCCGCATTGTCAGGGCCATTGACCATCAGCCATCAAGAAGCAGAATTGACCGCGAGCATCGGCGTGGCGATCTATCCGGACGATGTCGAGGACGCCGACGTGCTGATCCGTCGCGCCGATCAGGCAATGTACATTGCCAAACGCATGGGCAAGAACCGGTTCCACCTGTTCGATTCCGCAACTGACCGCCGGCTACGCGCGCATCACGATCTATTCCAAAGCGTGACTGCGGCGCTGGAAAATAACGAATTCTGGTTGTATTACCAACCTAAAGTCGACATGCCATCGGGCAAAGTCATCGGTGCCGAAGCGTTGATCCGCTGGCAGCATCCGAAGCGCGGCTTGCTGCTGCCAGGAGAATTCCTGCCGGTTGTCGAGAACACCAATTTTTCAATCCGGTTGGGCGAATGGGTGATTACCGAAGCGCTGTACCAGATGGCAGAGTGGTCCGCTTCAGGGCTGAACCTGCCCGTCAGCGTGAACATCTCTGGCCACCATCTGCAACAGCCGGATTTCGTCGAGCGGTTGGCAACGTTGCTGAAAAAATATCCGGAAGTGAAACCGCAGTGGCTGCAACTGGAAATCCTTGAAACCACTGCAATGGAAAACGTGGATGTCGTATCAAACATCATCGCTGATTGTATCGATCTCGGCGTATCTTTCGCACTCGACGATTTCGGCACCGGCTATTCGTCGCTGACCTATTTCCGCCGGTTGCCAACTAGCATGATGAAAATCGACCGTTCGTTCGTACGCGACATGCTGAGCGATGCAGAGGATTATGCGCTGATTGAAAGCATCGTCAAGTTGGCGCACTCGTTCCAGAGAGAAGTGATTGCCGAAGGGGTCGAAACCGTCGAACACGGCCTATCGCTGATGGGAATCGGCTGCCGTTTGGCGCAGGGATACGGCATCGCGCGCCCGATGCCGCCGGGGGAAATCCCGTTCTGGCTCGACGAATGGAACGCACCTCATGAATGGCAGGAAATGGGAGAAGGCCTGCACCAGTCGATTCCCCACGGATGACAGACGTGCATTCTGCAATGGCTATCGGGTAAACTGATGCGGGTTTCCTTCATCAATCGATCATGACCACCTATGCCATCGGCGATTTGCAGGGCTGTCTGCTGCAACTGAAATCGCTACTCAAGAAAGCTCGTTCAAAT
>JAYFNP010000190.1:0-3353 GCA_034933385.1 Burkholderiaceae bacterium
AGCGTTTCATGGGACGCGGGCTGAAGGACATTCCTCATATAGAGAACATGCCGTACAGTTTCGTTGATGCCCCTGGCATGATCGAGCTGAAGACGGCTGCGGGCGTGAAAAGCCCGGTCGAAGTTTCGGCGGAAATCCTGGCGACGCTGCGCCAGCGAGCGGAGGACGCGCTGGGCGACGACCTGGTTGGTGCGGTGATAACGGTGCCGGCGTATTTCGATGATGCGCAAAGGCAGGCGACCAAGGATGCGGCGAAGCTGGCCGGGTTGAACGTGCTGCGTCTGCTCAGCGAACCAACGGCAGCGGCGATTGCCTACGGCCTGGACAATGCTGCTGAAGGCATTTATGCGGTGTACGACCTGGGTGGCGGTACGTTCGACATTTCGATCCTGAAGATGACTCGGGGTGTGTTTGAAGTCCTGGCGACGGGAGGCGACTCGGCGCTGGGTGGGGACGATTTTGATCATCGCCTGTTTTGCTGGATGGTCGAGCAAGCGAAGCTGCCGCCTTTGACGCGCGAGGATTCACGCACACTGATGGTCAAGGCGCGGGCAGCGAAGGAACTGTTGTCGACCAATGCACGAACGCGCATCGATGCGACGTTGCAATCCGGCCAGGAAGTGCAGCTAACCATTACGGCACAAGCTTTTAACGCAATGACGCATCATCTGGTGTGCCGCACGACGGATCTGATCCGCAAAGCGTTGCGCGATGCCGACCTGACGGTGGATGAATTCAAGGGCGTGGTACTGGTTGGTGGGGCGACGCGGATGCCGCATGTGCGTCAGGCAGTCAGGGAGTTTTTTGGCGTGACGCCCCATGCCAACATCGATCCGGACAAGGTGGTGGCGCTGGGTGCGGCGATGCAGGCGAACCTGCTGGCGGGCAATCGCGCCGAAGGTGAAGATTGGCTGCTGCTGGATGTGACGCCGCTGTCGCTCGGTATCGAGACGATGGGCGGGCTGGTTGAACGCATCATTCCGCGCAATTCGACCATCCCGTGTGCTCGGGCGCAGGAATTCACGACCTTCAAGGATGGCCAGACGGCACTGGCGGTGCATGTGTTGCAAGGCGAGCGCGAATTGGTCGCAGATTGCCGTTCGCTGGCGCGTTTCGAGTTGCGCGGCATCCCGCCGATGGCAGCCGGTGTGGCGCGTATCCGCATTACATACCAAGTTGATGCGGATGGCTTGTTGTCGGTATCGGCACGCGAAATGCACTCTGGCGTCGAGGCATCGATTACCATCAAACCGTCATATGGGCTGACCGATGAAGAAGTGGCGCGGATGTTGCTCGATTCGATTCAGTCGGCCGAAACCGACATGCAGCAACGGGCATTGCGCGAGGAGCAGGTCGAAGCAGAACGGACGCTGATTGCAACCGAATCGGCGTTGGCCTCGGACGCCGATCTGCTGTCGGAAACGGAGCGTGCCGAACTCGGGCGGCTGTTGCACGAGGTGCGTGAACGAATGCACGGAACCGATTGCGCTGTACTCAAGGCTGCGGTAGCTGCGCTCGTGCAGGGCACTGAGGAATTTGCCGCTCGCCGGATGGATCGCAACGTGAAACAGGCGCTGGCGGGCAAGGCGCTGGATGAAATCGCATAAGTGAAGCAAGGGCGGCAGTTCATTGCTGAACGGGAAAATGACGTGGCGCTTGAATTTCCGGCATTTCAGCAAGCTGTTGCTGCCAGCGGTTTGAGTCGCGCTGGCTGAAGATTTTCAACATGAGGAAACAACATGCCGCAAATCATTGTGCTCCCCCATGCGGTTCTCTGTCCGGATGGTGCCGTCATCGACACGCCCGCGGGCAGCAATTTGTGCGATGCGCTGCTCGAAAATGACGTCGAAATCGAACATGCGTGCGAGAAATCCTGTGCTTGCAGCACCTGCCACGTAATCGTCCGTGAAGGTTTTCTGTCGCTCGAGGAACCGAGTGAGCGCGAAGAAGACATGCTCGACCGTGCCTGGGGGCTGGAGCCGACGTCGCGCCTGTCGTGTCAGGTCAGCGTGGGCGAAGAAGATCTGGTGATCGAGATTCCGCGTTATACCGTCAATCATGCGGCGGAGGAAAACAAATGAAATGGAACGACACCTTGCGCATTGCTGAAGCGTTATGCGACAAATTTCCGGATACCGACCCGCTGACGGTGCGTTTCACCGATTTGCATCAGTGGGTGTGCGAACTCGATGGTTTCGATGATGATCCGGAACGTTCCGGCGAAAAGCTTCTGGAAGCGATTCAGCAGGCGTGGATCGACGAGGCGAAATAGCACAAAACCGCAGTTTTTGTATGGGTATATGCGAAAAATAGCCGTTCCGGCCAGGCATTTTAAGGCGAATATAATATACAGGGGATAGTATGTTTTTGGCGGGAAAGCCTGGCGGAACAGGAAATTACGCCAGGAATGCGAACTTTTATCTTCGGTTCTGCTTCATGATCTTTTGCTGCTCGCGTTGCCAGTCGCGTTCCTTTTCCGTATCGCGCTTGTCGTACTGTTTCTTGCCGCGAGCCAATCCCACTTCGCACTTGATCCGGCCTTTGCTGAGATGCAGGTTTAGCGGTACCAGCGTGTAGCCGGAGCGTTCGACCTTGCCAATCAGCTTGCTGATTTCGGCAGCGTTCAGCAGCAGTTTGCGGGTGCGCACCGGGTCTGGTTGCACGTGCGTCGAAGCGGTCGGCAACGGGCTGATGTGCGCGCCAAAGAGAAAAATCTCGCCGTTGCGTACAATTACGTAGGCTTCCTTCAACTGGCTGCGTCCGGCGCGGATTGACTTGACTTCCCAACCTTCGAGAACAAGGCCGGCCTCGAAGCGATCTTCGATGAAGTAGTCATGAAACGCTTTCTTGTTGTCGACAATGCTCATGAGTGGGAAAATAGGTGGCTTCACTGAATCAAAGATACGATTCTATCAAATGGCAGGTGTTTTATGACGTCGGTAAAGCGATCGGTACTTCTGGAATACAGCGCCGAACAGATGTATGCGCTGGTTGAACGGGTTGAAGATTATCCGCAGTTCCTGCCATGGTGCAGTGATGTCGATGTGCAACGCGATGCTGGCACAAGCGAAGTGCTGGCGAAATTGTCGTTGAACTTCCACGGCTTTCGACAGAGCTTCACCACCCGAAACCAGAATGTGCAGCCGGAATCGATCACGATGGCGCTGGTCAGCGGCCCATTCAGGAAACTCAATGGGCGCTGGACGTTCAAGCACTTGCGCGCAGATGCCTGTCGGGTCGAACTTGATCTCGAATATGATCTTTCCGGCCATTTGCTGGAACAAATGATCGACCAGGTGTTCGGCGCCATCGCCAACAGTTATGTCGATTCATTCTGTCAGCGTGCAAAGACA
>JAYFNP010000191.1:0-2852 GCA_034933385.1 Burkholderiaceae bacterium
ACGCTGGTGACGAAGTGCTGGTGCCCGCACCCGATTATCCCTTGTGGACTGCTGCCGTGTCGCTGTCGGGTGGCACGCCGGTACACTACATCTGTGACGAACAGGCGGACTGGAATCCGGACGTTGAAGACATCAAGAAAAAAATCACGCCGAACACCAAGGCGATCGTGGTCATCAATCCGAACAACCCGACCGGCGCGCTGTATTCGGACGAAGTGCTGAAACAGATCGTCGAAATCGCGCGCCAGCATCAACTGATCGTGTTCGCCGACGAAATTTACGACAAGATTCTGTACGACGGCGCGACGCACACGTCGATGGCGTCGCTGGCCGACGATGTGCTGTTCATCACGATGAACGGCTTGTCAAAAAACTATCGCTCGTGCGGTTACCGTGTCGGCTGGATGATCGTGTCCGGCGAGAAGCGGCATGCGAAGGATTACATCGAAGGGCTGAACATGCTGTCGTCAATGCGGTTGTGTTCGAACGTGCCGGGGCAATATGCGATCCAGACGGCGCTCGGCGGCTACCAGAGCATCAACGATCTGGTCGGGCCCAACGGCCGGCTGACCAAGCAGCGCGATTTAGCGCACCAGTTGCTGACCGACATTCCGGGCGTGACCTGCGTCAAGCCGAAAGCAGCACTGTACATGTTCCCGCGGCTCGATCCGAAGGTCTATCCGATCGCCGACGACAAGCAATTCGCTTATGAATTGCTGGAGCAGGAAAAAGTGCTGATCGTCCAGGGAACGGGTTTTAACTGGCCGACGCCGGATCATTTCCGAATTGTGTTCCTGCCGAACGAGCATGATCTGAATGAGGCGTTTGGCAGGGTGGCGCGTTTTCTGGAAGGGTATCGCAAGCGTCATGGCGCTGGGAATGCCTCTTCTGTCGTTGGCAGGGGGCGGAACGAGTTGCGCATCGCCTGATCAGGGATGTTCAGGTAAGAGTGGAAAAGGAGTTTATGAAACCGATCAAAGTTGGCTTGTTGGGCATGGGCGTTGTTGGTGGCGGAACCTATGAAGTATTGCGCCGCAATCAGGAAGAAATTACCCGCCGCGCCGGTCGTAGCATTCAGATTGCGATGGTCGCCGATTTGAATGTCGAGCGGGCAAAGGAACTTACCCGCGGCGAGTGTGAGGTGGTCAATGACGCCAATCTGGTGGTGAACAATCCGGACATTGATATCGTCATTGAACTGATCGGCGGCTATGGCATTGCCAAGGAGTTGGTACTGAAGGCGATTGCAAACGGCAAGCATGTAGTGACCGCGAACAAGGCGCTGCTGGCGGTGCATGGAAACGAAATTTTCAAGGCTGCACAGGAAAAAGGCGTGATTCTCGCGTTTGAAGCGGCGGTTGCTGGCGGCATTCCGATCATCAAGGCGCTGCGCGAAGGGTTGACCGCGAATCGCATCCAGTGGATCGCCGGCATCATCAACGGCACGACCAATTTCATCCTGTCGGAAATGCGCGACAAGGGACTGGATTTCGATGTGGTGCTGAAAGAGGCACAACGGCTCGGCTATGCAGAAGCCGATCCGACTTTCGACATCGAGGGCATTGACGCGGCGCACAAGGCGACCATCATGTCGGCGATTGCCTTTGGCATTCCGGTGCAATTCGACAAGGCATATGTCGAAGGCATCACCAAGCTTGAAGCGGTCGATATCCGTTATGCCGAGCAGCTCGGTTACCGCATCAAGCTGCTGGGTATCACCAAGCACATGCCGAACGGTATCGAATTGCGCGTACATCCGACGCTGATTCCGGCCAAACGGCTGATTGCGAATGTCGAAGGGGCAATGAATGCCGTGTTGGTGCAGGGCGATGCCGTCGGTTCGACCCTGTACTACGGCAAGGGTGCCGGTGCCGAGCCGACCGCATCGGCGGTCATAGCCGATCTGGTCGACATCACGCGCCTGGCGAAGGCCGATCCGGAACATCGCGTGCCATACCTTGCGTTCCAGCCGGATGCAATGGCGAATACCCCGGTACTGCCGATGTCGGAAATCACTACCAGCTACTACTTGCGGATGCACGTCAAGGATCAACCAGGCGTGCTGGCCGATGTTGCACGCATCCTGGCAGACGCGACGATTTCAATCGACGCGATGATCCAGCGGGAGCCGGAAGAGGGCGAAAGCCGTACCGACATCATCATGCTGACGCACCAGACGCAGGAAAAGAACATGCTGGCAGCGCTTGAAAAGATCAATGCCTTGTCGACAGTGCTGGGTGAGGTGACCAAGATCCGGTTGGAAGAACTGACTTGATTCCCTGCTTTATCCGGCAAGGGCTGACGTAGCGCAAATGCCTTGCCGTTTGGCCGACGTTTGTGTTCGGTATAATCTGACGCGTAGCTTGAAAGAGCGTGATTTCATGCAGCATTGATGTTCCTTTCCAGGAGAAACCATCATGTACAAAAAAGTTCTGGTTCCCACCGACGGCTCGGAGATTTCCAGCGCTGCCGCGATTAAGGGGGTGGCGTTTGCCGCGAGTATCGGTGCTGAAGTGGTTGCGATTTATGTCGCGCCCGAACACCAGTATCCGGTGTATGTCGAAATCATTCCGCCATCCTATCCTTCGGAACAGGAATATCAGGACACGATGAAAAAAGCGGGTGAAATGCATCTGAAGCCGATTCAGGATGCGGCCCAGGCGGCCAACGTCAAGTTCACCGCCATCACTACATTTTCCGATGTGCCGGCTGAGCAGATTGTGAACACCGCGCAGGAGCGGGGCTGCGACCTGATTTTCATGGGTTCGCATGGGCGCACCGGTTTTGGACGCTTCCTGCTGGGTAGCGTGACGACCCGTGCGTTGGCGCTCAGTACGGTGCCGGTGCTGGTC
>JAYFNP010000192.1:0-3015 GCA_034933385.1 Burkholderiaceae bacterium
GGCATCGGTCATCTGCTTGATGTAGCTGCCCAGTCCGTCCGCCATCAGCGAGGTATTGCCCCAAGTGACGTATTCCGCGACGATGCTGGCATTCCATGAGCCGCCACTGGCGGTGATTGCGCCAGTGATATAGCTCGGGAAGATCGCCGGCAGGTAGACCCGCTTCCATTTCAGCCAGCCTTTCAGGCCGAGATTGTCGGTCGCCAGCCGCAATTCGCTGGGGATGGCGGACGCGCCGGCGACGACGTTGAACAGGATGTACCACTGCGTGCCGAATACCATCAGCGGACTGAGCCAGATGTTTGGTTCAAGCTGGAATGTGACCAGAGCGAACACGACCAGCGGAAACATCAGGTTGACCGGGAACGCAGCGAGAAATTGCGCGATGGCTTGCACGCGCTGCGAATATTGCGGTCGGAAGCCGATCCATACTGCAATCGGCACCCATACCAGCGATGCCAGTCCGATCAGCAGCATTACGCGCAGCAAGGTGAGCAGGCCAAGGGAAATGACGTGCAGCATTTCGCGCCAGCCAACCTTGGCGTAGACAAAGGTGACCAGTTCGTAGGCAGCAAACAGCACAGCGGCTATCAGTATGAAGTTCCAGACATGTGACCAGACGGGGCTGAACAGACGCTTGTTCGACGGGGCAGCGACCTTGGTGTTGTCGAGCGCAAACCAGCCGAGTGCCCGGCTGAGCCGGTTCCAAAGTCGATCGTTTAGCGCACGCACCAGACGGCTGCGGCGTCCCCAGTCAAGCAACCAGGAGCGCTGTGCGGTATCGCCTTGCGTTTCCTCGAAGCGGAATTTGTCAGCCCAAGCCAGCAACGGACGGAAAAACAGCTGGTCGTACAGTACGATGCCGGCCAGCATTGCGCCAATCGCCCAGGCCATTGCCTCGCCGTTTTCCGCTTCAATCGCGACCGCGATGTACGCGCCAATGCCCGGCAGTTTGATATCTTGCCCGGCGACTGAAATGGCTTCGGCGGCGACCAGGAAGAACCAGCCCCCGGACATTGACATCATCATGTTCCACAGCAGGCCTGGCATTGCAAACGGCAATTCCAGCCGCCAGAAACGCTGCCAGGCAGACAGCCGGAATATCTGTGACGCTTCATTCAGTTCAGGCGGTACCGTGCGGAACGACTGGTACAGGCTGAACGCCATGTTCCAGGCCTGCGACGTGAAAATCGCGAAAATCGCCGCGCATTCGACGCCGAGCAGGTTGCCCGGAAACAGCGCAATGAACGGTGCGATGGCGATGGCCTGGAAGCCGAGGATTGGCACCGACTGCAGGATGTCGAGTGACGGTACCAGAATTTTTTCGGCGGCTCGATATTTGGCTGCGACAGCTGCGAATACGAAGCTGAACAGCAGCGAGAAGAACAACGCCGTAAACATCCGCAGCATCGTGCGCAGCAGATAGTATGGCAAGTTTGACGGATCGAGGCTGATCGGCGTCGGCTCGCCGACCACGAACGGCCGACTCATTTGCATCGCGCCAAACGCAATTCCGATGATCACCGCCAGAATCAGCGGGAGCAACAGCCAGTCCCAGCGGTTGGGAGAATGGCTGATCAATGATCGGCCGACCCGCCGTGGATCAAAGATGCCGAGCATGACGGTTTCCTTTGTCTGGGGGGGCGGCCAGGGCCGAAAGAGGCGAACGCAGCGCGACGCCAATCCGCGTCAGGCAAAACTTTGCCAACGATGCTTTTTCGGTATAACGGCCGAAACGATTAAGCGTATCTTTCTTGCAATTCATTTTCATTTTTTCCGGCCGCGAGCCGGAATCGTCACAGCCTACCGACCGGATATGTCGGCGGGATGACGCGAACGTGATTCAAATGAGAATGCAGGAAACGACGGGCTGAAAGCGCCCTTGAATACTGCACCTCGCCTAGCGGCAAGGTACAGCGCAATATGCGGATTACCTTGCCGGAGCTATTTCAATCCAAGATCGACTGTCCGAACTGTCCATATAAGGGAAATCCTAAGGAATAACGGCGGAACTTTAGCACCGGATATTGCCGCCGACAACCAGGGGTTAGCGGGTGTGCGTAAAAACAACGCCCAATTTGGCATTATAAATCAAGCGACATCGTCCAGCACGCGTCGCCTGAACTTCACTCCGAGATCCAGAGCGATTTTCTCGCATGCCGAAATGTCTACTCCTTCCAGCCCATCGATGGCGGTGACGGTCACGTCAGCGCCTGCGTCGCGCGCCAGCCGGATGAATTCCAGCATCGCGGCATAGCTGCCGGAGCGTTTCGGCCGACAGTGCCGGTTATAGACGTCTTCATTTTGCGCATTCAGTGAAATCGACACGGTCTGGATCAGCGGGAACAGTTCCTTGGTCACATCGCGTCCATGCACCAGATTCGCCAGGCCGTTGGTGTTCAGGCGCAGTCTGGCGCCTTTGGCACGCAGGCGTCTGGCCACATCGAGAACCACGTCGAGACGTACGGTTGCTTCGCCCAAGCCGCAGAACACGACCTCATTGAAGTCGAGCGGGTTACCCGCTTCGTTGACCAGTGCGTCGGCTGTCGGCTCATCTTTGCGCAGCATGCGCATGTTGTAACCGCCGACGACCCAATGATTGTTGTACCGTGGACAAAAGGCGCAGCGCAGCGAGCAGCGGCTGGTCACGTTCAGGTAGCGGCTGCCATGCAGCGTGTAGGCGATGGCGGCGGGGGTGGTTTTGCCTTCCGGCATGAAATGGCCTCTTCGATAGTCAATAAGTCCTGCCGGAACGCCAGTCGCTCGTACGTGTCCGGATGGGCAATCCGGAGCGAAAACCGCGATGTTGCCGGCGCGCCCAAGCATCGGGCTGGATACGTTCCAAGTATACTGCGGCGCTGCGCCTCCCGGCTCCGCCTCAGGACACGAGGGCCTTTTGCTGTTAGCAGGTCATGGGGAACGGCCTTTCGGGGCTTGAAAATCATCGTTTTTCTTGGGGTATATTGAAAAATCAGCTGGTAGGGCCAAGTGTTTGCTTGCTTGTTTTTAATACAG
>JAYFNP010000193.1:0-5431 GCA_034933385.1 Burkholderiaceae bacterium
CATTGGCAATTTGTGCGGCAATCCGGACACGTTCCTGACAACGCGCGGTTTCATCCTAGTGCACCAGTATGGTCTTGTAAGGCATGTCTTACTCCTTTCCTTCTTGCCAACGGCCAATTATAGGGTGAGCCCGACAACGCGACACAAATCAGACGGCAATGCTTGAGAATCCGCAACACAATTGGGACATACACGCCACCGCGCCCGATCCATAAAACTCGGTCGCCCGCCACTCACAAAATACACAAGAGGGTGTATCTAATAAAGTCCGCAGAAAACTTGGCCGGGGGCTAAGGTTTGCCCACATACTCCCCAATATTTGTTTTCCCGTCGCAAGAGCTGGGAAGGGTCTGGTTAAACTTTTTCCAGACCGAATGCCTTGTGCAGTGCACGCACCGCCAGTTCCATGTATTTTTCGTCGATCAGCACTGAAATTTTGATTTCTGACGTCGAGATCATCTGGATGTTGATCCCTTCGTCAAACAGTGTCTTGAACATCTGCGCCGCGACGCCGACATGGCTGCGCATACCGACGCCGATCACTGAAACTTTCGATACATGAGGGTCGCCGACGATGCTGGTCGCACCAATCTGCGCCTTGACCGTATTGTTCAGGATGTCCATCGAGCGCGCATAATCGCCGCGCGGCACGGTGAGCGAGAAATCCGTCTTGCCTTCGACCGACTGGTTCTGGATGATCATGTCGACTTCAATGTTTGCATTGGCAATCGCACCAATGATCTGGAAAGCGATGCCCGGCCGATCCGGCACGCCAAGAACGGTAATCTTTGCTTCGTCGCGGCTGAAGGCGATGCCTGAAATGACAGCTTGTTCCATGTTGTTCTCTTCCTCAAACGAAATCAGGGTGCCGGATTGAGCCTCTTCTTCCAGCGGCATCATTGGATCGGTCAGCGACGACAGCACGCGTGTCGGCACCTTGTAGTTGCCGGCAAATTCAACTGAACGGATCTGCAACACCTTCGATCCGAGCGATGCCATTTCCAGCATCTCTTCGAACGTAATTTTCTTCAAGCGGCGCGCCTGGCTGACGACCCGTGGATCGGTAGTGTACACACCGTCGACATCGGTATAGATCAGACATTCGTCGGCCTTGATCGCCGCCGCGATCGCAACGGCCGAAGTATCGGAACCGCCGCGCCCCAAGGTGGTAATGTTGTTGTATTCGTCCACGCCCTGAAAACCGGTAATGACAACAATCTTGCCAGCATCGAGTTCGCGCTTGATCTTCACATCGTCGATCGACTGAATGCGCGCCTTGGTAAACGCGGAATCGGTATGAATCGGTACCTGCCAGCCGGTATAAGCAACCGCTTGTTTGCCCAGCGCCAGCAGCGCCATCGACAACAAACCGACCGACACTTGCTCGCCCGTCGACGCGATCAAATCCATTTCGCGCTGATCCGGCTCCGGCATGATTTCCCGCGCCAGCCCGATCAGCCGGTTGGTTTCGCCTGCCATCGCCGACGGCACAACCACGACCCGGTGCCCGGCGTCATGCCATTTCGCTACCCGCCTGGCAACGTTCTTGATGCGCTCGGTCGATCCCATCGACGTGCCGCCGTATTTGTGGACAATTAGTGCCATATATCAATATTTAACAAAAGTCAGCCCTTAACTTTACATGCGGGGCAACAAAATAACAAGTAGGCGCCCAGCATCAACGGCAATTATGCCGCGTCCCGTTCCCAGCGCAACACAATCCCGTCTGCAGCTTGCGGAAAACGGCAATCCTGCCCAATACCGGCGGCAAACAGCAAGGCTGCGCCGGCATACACCAAAGGCAATCGCCGGCGCTCCCAAGCAGGTATACCGCGTTCCTGGTAAAGCCCCTTCAACCCCTTGTTCGGCTGGTTTTGCACCAGCTTCAGCCTCCCGCCGCCCTGGTGGCATTCGAGGGACAGCGGCTGCGCGCGCAACCAGTCTGGTGCGAAACCGCCGTCTGCCACATCGAAATACAACACGCCATTGAGCGCCGGAAACGACCGGCTCGCTTCTCCCACCCAGCAAAAAGGCACGGGGGCCGGCTTGTCGGTCATTCGTGAGGCCGTCAGCATGATCCTGTTGCGGTAACGCCGAACGTCAACCCCATCCAGAGTGACGCATACCTGCGCATCGGCACAGGCATTCAGCAATTGGGCGCGCGCTTCGTGCAGCCACGCGCTCGACGGCATGCGCAAGCCCTTTAGCGCCAGCCAGTGCCGCAGCAAGTTGTCGGCACGGTCAGCCCCCAGGCCACTGACCCTTTCGGCGATCAGTTCGTCACCTTGCGCACATAGCACCAAATCCTGAGCCGCGAGCTCATCCAGCAAACGTTGTGCCGATTGCGCATGCTGCGCGCTACGGGCAAGACATTCGCGAAACGCCGGGAAATGCGTTTGCAGCAACGGCCAGAGGTCATTTCTAAGCGCATTGCGTGGGTGGCGAACATCGGCATTCGATTCATCTTCGATATGGCCGATGTCGCTGGCCAGCGCATAGTCTGCCAGAACAACTCGCGTCAGCCCCAGCAAGGGCCGCACAATGCGCGTTTGCGCATCGCCCAGCAAATCCGGCGCGAGACTCGCGTCGCTCATGCCGGAAATACCCGCCAGCCCGGCGCCGCGCAACATTTGCAACAGCACGGTTTCAACCTGATCGTCTTGATGATGCGCCGTCAGCAGGAACGGCACGCGATGCGCGCGGCACATTTCACCCAGCGCCGCATAACGCGCGATGCGCGCAGCTGCCTCCAGTCCGTTACCGTCATCTCTCGCAAGGTTGACGCGACGCACATCAAAGTTAATCGCCAACCGGATACATTCGTGTTCGCAATGCGCCAGCCAATCGTCGGCGTTTGGACTGAGTCCGTGATGCACATGGAATGCCGCCAGCCGGATATCGCGCCGCAACACATAAGCATGTGCCAGATGCAGCAGAACGGAAGAATCGAGTCCGCCGCTGTAAGCAACCGCTATCGACTTCGGCCACGAATCAGGCGCTGAAACAGAAACGCGCGCCAGGATGCTATCCAGCGCGCGTTCAAAGCTTGCCACTACCTGTGCTGTCTCGATCCTGGCCATTAATGATCCCGTTTGCTGCCAGCCTGTGACAAGAAAACGATCCGGCCACAAACCAACGTGCCAAGATCAGGGCTGGATTTCCTTGAACTGGCCATAAGCCAGAATTTTCGCCATGCGCACCTTCAGCAAATCCTCGGTTTTCACTCCCTGGAACTGGCGCAGCGTGTCGGCCAGTGCCCGCTTGAGCATGACCGCCATCTGCTTCGGATCGCGATGTGCCCCACCGAGCGGCTCGTTGACGATCTTGTCGATCAGCCCTACCGCTTTCAGCCGGTGCGCCGTCAAGCCGAGCGCATCGGCCGCATCGGCCGCACGTTCGGCGGATTTCCACAAAATCGACGCGCACCCTTCCGGCGAAATCACCGAATATACCGAATACTGCAACATCAGGATGGCATCACCGACGGCAATCGCCAACGCGCCGCCGGAACCGCCTTCACCGATGATCGTTGTAATGATCGGCACCTTCAGTTCGGTCATAGCGAACAAGTTGTACCCGATCGCTTCGGACTGGTTGCGTTCTTCAGCATCGATGCCGGGAAATGCGCCCGGCGTATCGACGAAGGTGAAAATCGGCAGCTTGAATTTTTCGGCCAGCCGCATCAGGCGCAATGCCTTGCGATAACCTTCCGGCCGCGGCATGCCGAAATTACGGAAGCCACGTTCCTTCGTGTCACGTCCCTTCTGGTGGCCAATCACCATGCATGCCTGGCCGTTGAAACGAGCCAGACCGCCGACAATCGCCTTGTCGTCGGCAAAATGACGATCGCCGTGCAATTCGTGGAAGTCAGTAAAAATTTCGTTGACGTAATCGAGCGTATAGGGACGCTGCGGATGGCGCGCGATCTGCGAGACCTGCCATGGTGTCAGCTTCGAATAGATTTCCTTGGTGAGTTGCTGGCTCTTTTTCGCCAACCGCTCAATTTCTTCCGAGATATCAACCGCCGAATCGTCCTGCACAAAGCGCAACTCCTCGATTTTCGAATCGAGTTCGGCAATCGGTTGCTCAAAATTGAGAAAAGTCGTTTTGCCCACCGTGTTTCCTTTCATTGCGGCCTTTCGGCACCTCAGATCAATATTCTACCGGAACCGGGTCCAGACTGCGCCACAGGTACCAGGTGCCAACCGTGCGCCACGGCTCCCAGTTTTCGGACACCTCACGCGCGTCGCTGCGCGACACTGGTTCGCCGGAAAAATAACATAGGCTGATACCTTTGAGCAGCCCGAGGTCGTCAAGCGGCAGGACATTCGGCCGCAGCAGATTAAATATCAAAAACATCTCCGCTGTCCAGCGACCGACGCCCCGAATGCTTATCAATTCAGCAATAACATCTTCATCCTCCATCTGCGCCCACTTGCTGACATGGACACGACGATTGCGAAAATGTTCCGCCAGATCGACGATATATTCAGTCTTTCTTTTGGACAAACCACATCCAGACAACCCGTCCAATCCGGCCGCCAGCACACAATCCGGTGTGCATTTCGGGCAAGCCTGAATGAAACGCTGCCACACCGATTCTGCAGCCTTGACTGAAATTTGCTGCCCGACAATCGAGCGTGCCAGCGTCATGAAAGCATCACCACGGCCGGTCAACTGCATGTCGCCATATTGCGGAATCAGCTTTTTCATCACGCGATCGCGTTTCATCAATTCAGCCTTGGCCTCTTCCCAATACGTCGGGGACAGCAGCTCGGCAGACTTGGCGCGCGCGATCATGCACGCCGCCATTCGGTAACGTTACCCGGTTTGTCTTCCAGCACGATGCCTTGCGTCAGCAGGTCGGCGCGAATGCGATCGGCTTCGGCAAAGTTCCTCGCTTTCTTGGCCACCGTGCGCGCCTCGACCTGTGCCAGGATCGCGCCTTCGTCAAGATTCCCATCGCCTTGCAGAAATTGCTGCGGTGCGCGCTGCAACAGACCGATCACACCGGCAAGCGCCTTCAGTTGCCCGGCCAGCCGTGGCGATTTACTGCGGTTAACTTCGGTCGCCAATTCGAACAATACCGAAATCGCCAGCGGCGTGTTGAAATCGTCATTCATCGCTTCGGCAAAACGCAACGCATGAGCTTCATTCCAGTCTAGCGGCAAGTCGTCCGGTGCCGTTTCCTTCAGCGCCGTGTACAAGCGGGTCAGCGCACCGCGGGCATCGTCCAGATGGGCATCCGAATAATTCAGCGGACTACGGTAATGCGCACGGATGATGAACAAGCGCAGCACTTCCGGGTCGTATTTCTCGAGCACTTCGCGAATCGTAAAAAAATTGCCGAGCGATTTCGACATTTTTTCGTCGTCGACACGCACGCAGCCGTTGTGGATCCAGTAATAAACGAACTGGTGACGGCACGCGC
>JAYFNP010000194.1:0-7888 GCA_034933385.1 Burkholderiaceae bacterium
AAATAACCTTCGACGTAGTAAGAATCGCGATCGACCAGTGCCATCACCGGCTTGCTGGCAGTCACATACGATCCGGCCTGCAAATCGAGATTGGTGACCGTACCGTTGACCCCTGCCACAACTTTGGATCGGTCTAAATCGAGCTTGGCCTTGTCCCGATTGACGATCGCCTGCTCCAGCGCAGCTTTCAATTGATCGACGCGCGACTCTCCCTGTTCACGCACTTCTGCTGAAACCAGTTCCTTCAATTCCCTATTGCGTTTCGCCTCCCGAATGGCCTGCGTCAGCGCTGCACGGGCAGTTTGTTCTGCCGCCTGTGCCTGGCGCAACGCCAGCTCGAAACGCGCACGGTCAATCTGGAACAGCACATCGCCAGCCTTAACCTGCTGGTTGTCACGCACATTGATCTGCATCACCTGACCGGTCACGTCCGAAGCGATCTGGATGACATTCGCCTTTACGCGCCCATCACGTGTCCAGGGATCGTTTTCATAATAGTGCCAGAGACGCCAGCCAATCACGATGGCAATCAATACCGCCCCGATAGTAATCGCATAGCGGCTCATCGAGCGCAAAGACATTTTCGGAATCATTTCAAAACCTGAAAGCGTAAAGAATAGTGACAAAAATACCCAGCACGATGCAAAACAGAGCCAGATCGAACAATGGCGGATGCCAGACAAAGCGATACAGACCCTTGCGTGCCAACAGCAGGCTGATAAAGCGCGTCGCCAGCAGCGATAGCAGCGATGTCAGCAATAACCACGGGAAATACATCCCAAGAAATTTGACTTCTCCAATCATCCAATATCCTTATGTGTTTGGGTCTCAGGTCGATAGGGTGGCGCTTTCGGGAAAAGATCCCGCCGGACGCCGGCCAGCGCCGCCACAGCCTCATTGCGCATCGGGAATGGCAGCGTGCTGCAAATGTTGTGCAACGTACTGTCAATTTTTTCCAGGAGCGCAGGTTCCTTCTTTGCCAGATTGGCAGGCATGTTCTGAAAATGTTCGGCCAGTTCGCGCAACAGCGGCTCTATCGAAACATTGTTGCGTTTCAGGCGGGAACGTACGCGCAGCAGATAGGCCAAATTCATCCCGACGCGCAAATCTTCCAACGCGTTCGCGGCAGCACGCACCTTGCCCTCTCCGAGGACGGCCAGACGCGGCGTCAACAAACTGACACGGTCGACCATCCGCACGGTTACTGCAACCAACGAAGGGGGTTTGACGGATTGCGCCAGTCGCACAATTTCTTCCCACCCCGAGCGCAACAAGCGACGTGCCGTCCACTCGGCACTAACCGAACGCAACAGTCCTGTGCATAACACCGCAACGCCAGCACCGATCGCCTGGCTGATCTGGCTGTTGATAAATGAAGTCATGTCCGACGATCCCATGTCGAACATCATCAGATTGGCAAGCGGGGTAAAACACAACGGAACCGCCATCAACATGGTGCTGGGGCGACTGAGGTAAATCCCGCCAACGAGCAGGAAAGGAGCCATAACCAGCATCAGCATCTCAAAACTGTGCGCGCTCGGCAGCAACCACAAAAGATAGATGCCGGCAATCGGGGTGGAATAAATCGTATAAACCAGCTGGACCTTCAAGGCCGGAACCGGATTGTCGAGCGTGGAAAAAAACGCGCAGAACATGCCCGCTATCATCGGCGCAGCAAAACCGAGCGGCCAACCAGAAATGATCCAAAAAGCGCAGGATATGCACAGCGCCATCGCGGCGGCAAAACCCGACATCAGCGCCATGCCCTGATCGGTATGCAATGCTCTGGTCGGGACCCTACTCAATTGTCGCGGATCGACCGGAATCCTGCCTTGCATGCTTTCGGCAATTTGCCGGCGCTGATGAAAGCAGTTTTCGCAAGCATCGATTAACCTGCTCATATGCGCAGCCAGGTTGACTTCAAGCACCTTGTCCCACGAAGATCGGCCATCGACGATCGGTGTTATGTCATTGATTCTGCGCCGCAACTGGATTGCGCTTTCCGGCGTACTGTTCGTTCCTTGGCGTGTCCATTCGACAACGTCTTCCATCAACATCTGCCAATAAGGCGGCAAACGATCGCCACACGTTGAACGCAATATGTTTATCCGATCTTCAACGGCAGTCATAAATGGAACTAGCGAGGACAGACGATCTTGCAATACGCGGATCGCATTCGCCGTCCATTTCAAGTTCGACGTATCGAATGGCAAATGTGTCGACATCAGACGCAATTCAGTTATATCCTGCATCAGCTTGCGGTGATTGACGGCACTCAACGATTTGTCGTCACCAAGCAGCGCATGACGCATCCAGACGAGTGCATCATCCAGCGCCTGATCCATGCGCCTGAGAATGACTGGCCCGATGCTTTGCGGGAAAACCAGTCCGTGTATCAGGCTCGCGCAAGCAACGCCGATGGTGATTTCTTCCACCCGTGCCAGTGCCGTATCGAACATCGTAACGGCATTGAACGCCGATACGTCAATCAGAGAAGGAAGTCCAATAAGAACGGGGGTGTAACCTGCCAGCATGAAGGTGTAGGAACGCGGCGTACGATCCAGCAGCGAAATGTACAGGCACCCCCCCAGCCAAAGCGACAATGCAAGCGTCAGCAACACAGAATAATTTATCAGGCGCGACACCAGAATTACTGCCATCGCCGCTCCCAGAAGCGTACCCAGAAAACGATATATCGCTTTCGATCGGACGGCACCGGAAAACGGTTGGGAAACGACATACGCGGCCAACGGCGCCCAGAATGGGCGCGGCAAACCAATCCACATCGCCAGATACAGTGCCAGCATCGCGGCAACAAAGCTCTTGGCGGAAAACAGCATTTCCGCTTTAGTAGGCCACTTCATGAATGATGCTACAAATTGGAGGATTCTTCGTAACGCTTGATGGACGCCCTTAACGCATCCAATACCCGCTGGCACGCCTCAAGATCGGCGACACTGACACCTTTGAGCAAGTTACGCCGGAACGGCAGCATGGCATTTTCGATTTGCTCAACCTTGACTTTTCCATCTTTGGTCAGAAACAGCAGTTTGGCCCGCCGGTCATTCGGATCGTCATGTCGTTCAACCAAACCATAATCGATCAATTGTTCGATCAAACGCACGACAGACGAAGGCTCGAGGTTCAACATCTCCGCGACCACCCCCGGACGTACACCACTTTCCCCCATACGACCGATCATCACCGCAGGCCAAGCGGCCGCCTGCGACAAACCGAAATTTGATGCCAGCTGGTCGGCTGCGGACGTATAGGCACGCGCCACCTGCGCCAAAGACATGGTGACACCCATCTGAGTTTTGTCGAGACCTCTCATATTACGCATACTAATATTTTGCATGCGTAATATTAGCACGCAAAACAAGATCACTTCAAGCTAAATGGCACAAGACGTAATCATTTCCACACTATCGTGTAAGAATTGCCTTCCCCATGTCGCATGGTTGCTCGACAAACACGGCATATTCACGATGGCGTTTGCCGCCAATAAAAAAACGCCCCGAATAACATCGGGGCGTTTTCTGGCTAAAGCATCAAAAAATCAGTGCGTCATCAATCCTGTATCCTGCGGCGGCTCTGACGCAGCAACTACAGCAGCAGGAACCGTTGCCTCTTCCGCCGTCGGCACCGGCTGACGCTCGAGCGCCACCTCAAGCACTTTGTCGATCCATCGCACCGGAATAATCTCCAGCTTGTTTTTTACGTTGTCCGGAATTTCTACCAGATCCTTGACGTTTTCCTCCGGGATCAACACAGTCTTGATGTTGCCGCGCTGCGCGGCCAGAAGTTTTTCCTTCAAGCCGCCAATCGGCAAAACCTCACCGCGCAATGTAATTTCTCCAGTCATCGCGACATCTGCGCGCACCGGTATGCCAGTCAATACGGAAACCAGCGCCGTCGTCATCGTAATGCCGGCGGATGGCCCATCTTTCGGCGTCGCACCTTCCGGCACGTGGATGTGGATGTCGCTCTTTTCGAATACGTCGTCCTTGATGCCTAGATTCTTCGCGCGGCTCCGAACTACGGTGCGCGCCGCTTCGATCGATTCCTTCATCACATCGCCCAACGTGCCAGTACGGAGAACGTTACCCTTTCCCGGGAAGGTCGCTGCCTCAATCGTTAGCAACTCGCCGCCGACCTCGGTCCACGCCAAACCAACCACCTGTCCGACCTGGTTTTCCTTAACAGCAACGCCAAAATCGAATTGGCGAACGCCAAGAAACTTGTCAATGTTTTTCGGCGTAACGTTGATTTTTTTGTCCTGCTTTTTGAGCAGCAGCATCTTCACCACTTTGCGACAAATTTTCGATATTTCCCTCTCAAGTGAACGGACGCCTGCTTCGCGCGTGTAATAGCGCACGATGTCGCGGATCGCGCCTTCAGTGACGTTAATCTCGCCAGCCTTCAGTCCGTTGTTCGCAATCTGTTTCGGCAGCAGGTATTGCTGAGCGATATTGGTCTTCTCATCTTCGGTGTAGCCAGACAGACGAATGACTTCCATTCGATCCAGCAAGGGCGCTGGAATATCCAAAGAATTTGATGTTGCAATGAACATCACGTCCGACAAGTCGAAATCAACTTCGACATAATGATCAGAAAAAGTGTGGTTCTGTTCCGGATCGAGCACTTCCAGAAGCGCCGACGAGGGGTCGCCACGGAAATCTGCCCCGATCTTGTCCACTTCGTCGAGCAGGACCAGCGGGTTCCTGACGCCGGCTTTCGACAAGCTTTGCAATATTTTCCCCGGCATCGAACCAATGTAGGTGCGCCGATGGCCGCGAATCTCGGCTTCATCGCGCATCCCGCCGAGTGCCATTCTCACAAATTTTCGATTGGTGGCGCGTGCGATCGACTGACCAAGCGAGGTCTTGCCAACACCCGGCGGGCCGACGAAGCATAGGATCGGCGCTTTCAGCTTGTCCACTCGCTGCTGCACCGCGAGGTATTCGAGAATGCGTTCCTTCACCTTGTCGAGCGCGTAGTGATCACCCTCAAGCACTTCTTCCGCATGTGCGAGATCGTTGTTGACCTTGGATTTCTTTTTCCATGGCAAGCTCACCAACGTATCGATGTAATTGCGCACCACGGTCGCTTCGGCTGACATCGGCGACATCATCTTCAGCTTCTTCAGCTCGCTTTGCGCCTTTTCGCGCGCCTCTTTCGGCATCTTCGCAGCGACGATTTTCTTTTCGATTTCGTCTAGGTCTGATCCTTCGTCACCTTCGCCAAGCTCCCGCTGGATCGCTTTGACCTGTTCGTTCAGGTAATACTCGCGTTGCGATTTCTCCATCTGGCGTTTGACGCGACCGCGAATGCGTTTCTCGACCTGAAGGATGTCGAGTTCGCCCTCAAGCTGGCCAAGCAGAAATTCCATGCGTTTGGGCACGCCTGCAGCCTCCAGAATCACCTGCTTCTGTTCGAGCTTCAGCGGCAAATGGGCCGCAACCGTGTCAGCAAGACGGCCGGCATCTTCGATTCCAGACAGCGACGCCAGAATTTCGGGGGGGATTTTTTTGTTCAGCTTCACGTATTGCTCAAATTGCTGAACAATCGCACGCCGCATCGCTTCAGCTTCGGGATCCTGTTCGCCATCGGATTCGATCGGCATCAGATCCGCCATGAAATGCGTCTCAAGATCGGAAATATTCAGAATGCGCGCCCGCTGCACGCCTTCGACCAGTACCTTTACCGTACCGTCTGGCAGTTTCAACATTTGCAGGATATTGGCAACACAACCGATTTCGTAAATATCGCTGGCAGCAGGCTCATCCTTGGCAGCAGCTTTTTGCGCAGCCAACATGATGGTCTTGCCCATGTCCATCGCGGTTTCCAACGCCTTGATCGAGCGCGGACGCCCCACAAACAATGGGATAACCATATGCGGAAAGACTACGACATCGCGCAATGGCAGCAACGAAAGCGTCGTTTGTTCAGTAAGAGTGGGAGTCGTCATGGCATACCCTTATTTTGGAATACTTATTGATAATGTCGGCACGAACGGCCAAAAAACAAGGTTATGCAAGAAAATTTTGCTTAAATTCGCAAAAATTTTCTAATAAAAACATTTTCTAAGTGGATTTCGCCGACACGATGGCCCAAAAACACCTGTCTCAGCTCGATTGCACCGGGATAATCCGGGGTTTACGCGAAATGCGAGTCCACTTGAGGCTATTCTCGCACAAAAAAAGCTTTATTACCCGGCAGCCTTTTGCTGATCCTGGTAAATGAGCAATGGCTTTGCGTCCTGCGTAATGGTGTTCTCGTCGATCACCACCTTGATCACGTTCTGCTGCGTTGGCAAATCATACATCACGTCGAGCAGCACATTTTCGAGGATAGAACGCAAACCGCGGGCGCCAGTCTTCCTGGCCAATGCTTTTTTCGCAATTGCATGCAAGGCGGCCGGTCGAATTTCCAGTTCTGCGCCTTCCATTTCCAGTAATTTTGAGTACTGCTTGACCAACGCGTTTTTGGGTTCCAGTAGGATCTGGATCAGGGCAGCCTCGGTCAAGTCGTTCAAGGTCGCGACCACTGGCAAGCGGCCGACTAGTTCCGGAATCAAGCCATATTTGATTAAATCTTCCGGTTCGACATCCAGCAACATGTCGCTGGCAGCGCGCTGGCCCTCACTTTTGACAATCGCGGAAAAGCCGATGCCACCCTTTTCAGAACGGTCGGAAATGATCTTCGCCAGCCCGTCGAACGCACCGCCGCAGATGAACATGATATTGGTGGTGTCGACTTGAATGAAATCCTGGTTCGGGTGCTTCCTGCCGCCTTGCGGCGGAATGGCCGCCATCGTGCCTTCAATCAGCTTCAACAGCGCCTGTTGCACACCTTCACCCGAAACGTCACGCGTGATCGACGGATTGTCCGCCTTACGCGAGATCTTGTCGATTTCATCGATGTACACAATGCCGCGCTGCGCCTTGTCCACCTCGTAATTGCAATTCTGCAGCAACTTCTGGATGATGTTTTCCACATCTTCACCGACATAACCCGCTTCGGTCAGCGTCGTCGCATCTGCAATCACAAACGGCACGTTCAGCATCCGCGCCAGGGTCTGAGCCAGCAGCGTCTTGCCGGAGCCGGTCGGCCCGACCAGCAGGATATTGCTTTTCGACAGTTCGACATCGTCCATCTTGCCATGGTGCTTGAGCCGCTTGTAATGGTTGTAGACCGCAACCGACAAGATACGCTTGGCTTTTTCCTGGCCGATCACGTACTGATCGAGCAAACCGCAAATCTCTTGCGGCGTCGGCAACTCGCTACCTTGTCCCTTGGCAAAATCAACTGCTGTCGTTTCTTCGCGGATGATGTCGTTACACAGACCAATGCATTCATCGCAGATATAAACGGACGGTCCGGCAATCAGTTTCTTCACTTCATGCTGGCTTTTGCCGCAAAACGAACAGTAGAGAAGCCTCTCGTTACCGGATGATTTTTTGGTCGACATCGTAAAATTGGCGCGAAAAAAATTTAATGACAGGAAATGTCAGATATATGGGTTGTACGATAACACAACCCCTTGTCTGGCGCATGACAGCAATCAACACGAAACCCGAACGTCATAGCCATCCAGGCGCATCGGAAAGTCGTGCCAGATCAACTGCGGCTGGTCAGAACCTTGTCAATCAGGCCATAGCTGACGGCATCGTCCGCCGACATGAAATTGTCGCGCTCGGTATCTCTGGCGATCTGCTCGACCGATTGGCCGGTTTTTTCCGCCAGTATTCCGTTCAGGCGTTCACGCAAGTATAAAATTTCGCGCGCCTGGATTTCGATATCGGTCGCCTGTCCTTGCGCACCGCCGGACGGCTGGTGGATCATGATGCGCGAATTCGGCAGCGAGAAACGCTTGTCCTTCGCG
>JAYFNP010000195.1:0-5294 GCA_034933385.1 Burkholderiaceae bacterium
ATGATCTGGGATGAGCGCCTTGCCGGCATCGTGCAGCAGGCCCCCGATACCCGCTTGGTGGATCATATCCGGATCCATATTGAGCGAACGGCAGAATGCGACCAGCAGAGCGCATACGCTGACTGAGTGTAGAAAGGTATAGTCGTCGCTGTTTTTTATGCGCAACAAGCCAATTATCGCGCCTGAATTACGCAGGATTGATTCGGTAATGTCCTGAACTACCGGCTCGACCCTGTCAAGCTCAATGGCCTTCCCCAAACGCATATCTTGCATCATCGCGTTTACTTGTTGTTTGGCTTGGTTGCGGACAAGTTTCGCTCGTGTCATTTCTTCAGTAAATGGCACTTTGGCTACAGGCGCTGGCTGTCGTGAGGCAAGATTGATTATTTCGCGCTCGATGTCCTTGGCAACTTCTTCCCTGGTAGGGGCATCCTTGACATCGAGTCCTTTGTCGGTGTCGATGTAAATTTCACGTATGCCAGACTCCAGTATTTGTCGGATTTCATCATACGAGGTTACTTGGAAACGGTTGCGTACAAATGGGTGTGATATCCAGTCCGAGTTCAGGTCGTGGATATACATGCCAATCTTGAGTCGCCGGACGTCAATTTTCTTGATGGCGGATTCTTTCATCACTTCTCTGGTTGACCAATCGTGATCAGGAACAACACACATGTATCATGTAGGAATTCTATATGAGACAGGCTATTTTGGGCGGCTGATTTGCTGTCGCAAACCGTCGATAGCCGCTCAATGGGCATAACTCGAACGTTTGTTTGGCATAAAAACTGGTGCATGAACATCGAAAGCATTCCTGCCTTTCCCCATGATTATGGCCATGCAGTTACATTTTCAAAAAGAGAAAAAGGCGATTGGCTGTTGAATGAAGGATTTTTGTCACATCCGCGTAAAATGTGCCTGTTCTTGTTGTTTTATAACGAAGGAATGACAATGTTTGCTCTCACGGTTGCCCTATCATGCGCATTCTGATTGTTGAAGACAATGCCGATATTGTGGCAAATCTGTATGCCTTCCTGGAGCCGCGCGGGTATGCGCTGGATTGTGCGGTCACTGGCTATGGTGGATTGGCATTGGCGGCGCAGAACGAATATGACGTCATGGTATTCGATATAACGCTTCCAGGCATTGACGGGCTGGAATTGTGCCGCAAATTGCGTGGTGAATTGCACAAGTCAACGCCAGTACTGATGCTGACGGCGCGGGACACACTTGAAGACAAGGTGGCCGGGTTCGAGAGCGGGGCCGATGACTATGTCGTCAAGCCTTTTTCGCTGGTCGAGGTTGAGGCTCGTCTGAAGGCGCTTGTCCGACGTGCCGGAGGGAAAAGTTCTGGGAACAATGTGCTTAGATTCGGCGAAGTGACGTTTGACTTGGCGACTTATTGGGCCACACGCGCTGGCGTGCCATTGCATTTGACGAAAACGGGATTCAAACTTTTGAGCTGTCTGATGCGAGAAGCACCGAAGGTCGTGTCGCGTGAAACGCTGGAGCGCGAAGTGTGGGGCGAAAATAGACCAGACAGTGATGCGTTGCGTACACACATCCATGCGTTGCGGCATGCGTTGGACAAGTCGCACCCGTTCGCGATGCTCCGTACCGTGCAGGGGATAGGGTATCGTCTGGTGGATCGCGATGAAATGGGCTAAATCGCTTCAACGGCGAATAGTTGCTGTCTATCTGACGCTGGCGGCTTGCGCAAGCATATTCTTTTTTGCGCTTGCCGCGATCGCCGTTGAAGGAATAGAACTCTATTTGGTCGACGATCGGCTGGAAAGCGTTGCTACCTGGGCCTCTCCCCGGCATGCGGCCGGATTGCCAGTCGAAATGCCTACAGGTTTGAGTTTTTACCATGGTGATGCGATCCCCCAGTTCTTGCGCGGTTTGCCACAAGGTGTATATGAAATAGATATTGATGGAAATGAACTGCATGTGCTTACGGGCAGAGATGCCGACGGCACTTACGTCGTAGTGGATCGGACGAGCGAATACGACAAAATTGAACTAGTTGTGTATTCGATGATTGGTGTGGGCCTGCTGGGTTTTTTGCTGCTGTCATTCTTCACGGGCCGATATGTTGCGCGCCGTATCGTTGCGCCGATTATCTTGTTGGCCGAGGCCGTTAGCGACAAAAATTCCCGAGCCGAGTTGCCCTTGCTGGCCAATGAAGACGAGATGGGCGATCTTGCACGGGCTTTTGCTGCGCGTACGGAAGAGTTGAAGCGTTTCCTCGATCGCGAACGGTTTTTTACTGGCGATGTCAGTCATGAGTTGCGTACGCCGTTGACCGTCATCATCGGCGCCGCTGAAATCATAGAGGCGGACACAGGTGGCCAGCCGGTGTTGCATGCTGCAGCGGAGCGTATTCTGCGTACCGCCACTGAAGCGGCCGAGTGCATCACCGTGCTGTTACTGTTGGCGCGTGCGCCGCAACTGATTGATGCACCGGAAAACCTTATATCGCAGGTAGTGCTGAACGAAGTCGAACACAGCAGGCCTCTGATCGGCAACAAGCCGGTGTCGCTTGATTGCATGGTCGAAGTGGATTTTTCTGTTTTCGCGCGGCGGGAATTGTTGGCCGCAGCCATTGGCAACCTGATTCGCAATGCTTGTCAGTACACTCTCGAAGGTTCGGTACTGGTGAGGGTTAATCGGGCCGTTGTGACGGTCGAGGATACCGGTCCCGGGCTTCCGGATTTCGTGCGCGCCAGATTGTTGGGTCAACCCCCGTTGGCCGAGCAAACGGGTTCGGCCGGCTCAGGGTTGGGGCTGGCGCTAGCGGCACGGATTTGCGAATATCTGGGAGCCAGCCTGCAAGTGGAACTGCGTCCAGAGGGCGGAACCCGCTTCTCCATTGAGTTTTTAACAAAATCTTAACATTAACCTCACAAGAAATTGATTGGCTATGCGCTAGCTTTGCAATGGGCCGGTGAAACCAATTGCCGGCATTGCTGATTCTGAAGTTTGCCGCGAACATGAAAGCCATTTCAAGACCTCATCCTGCCGTTCTTTCCCTCATGGCATCGACGTTTATCGTCATTGCCTACAACTTCAGTTTCTGGCGCGGGTTGATTAATGCGACTGGAGGCGTTCAGCTCGGCAATATTCCGTTGTACATGGCGGTGTTCCTCATTCTGGTGCTGTTTTTCAACGCGATTATCACGTTGGTGACATTCAGACCGGTCATCAAACCGCTGTTGACGGTTCTATTTTGTGTTACTTCGGTGGTTGCCTATTTCATGGATCAGTATGGGACGGCAATCGATGCGGCGATGATCCAGAACGTATTTGAAACCAATACGCTGGAAGCAATCGAACTGATCAGCTGGCGCATGGTGCTGTTTTTTTTGCTGCTTGGCGTTTTGCCGTCGTTGTTGTTATGGCGCGCTGAACTCAATTTCCCGCCAATACGGCGAGATTTGTCAGGCAAGCTGGTAATCGTTGCTGCTTCGTTGGTGGTGGCCGTAGGTCTGTTGTTGGCTTTTTATAAAAGTTTCGCGCCGACCTTCCGCGAACATCGCGAATTACGGTTCTTTCTGGCACCGTTGAATTACATTCAGGCAACGAATAGTTACGTCAAACGCAAATTCAGCCGGCCGTTGGTAGTGGCGCCGCTTGGAACGGATGCCTCCAAGGGAATTTTATGGAAAGGGCACGAACGCAAGACGGTAACGGTTATCGTGCTGGGTGAAACGGCGCGCGCAATGAATTTTTCGCTGAACGGTTATCAGCGCAACACTAATCCAGAACTATCCCAGCAGAATGGGCTGATCAATTTCACCAATGTACAGTCTTGCGGTACGGCGACCGCAGTGTCGGTTCCATGCCTGTTTTCAAACCTGGGGCGTGCTGATTATTCCGAAACGCAGGCGAAGAGTCAGGAGGGGATGCTGGACGTATTGTCACATGCGGGTTTTGGTGTGCTTTGGCGCAACAACAATTCCGGCTGCAAGGGAACGTGCGACCGGGTCGAGTATGAAGATTTTTCGAAACCGGTGGCTGGCGACCCGCTATGCACCACCGAGGAGTGTTATGACGAATATATGCTCAAGGGTTTGCCGGAGCGGATAAGGTCGTCGCAAAAGGATATGGTGATCGTGTTGCACCAGAAAGGTAGTCACGGCCCGGCATACTGGAAACGCTATCCAGAGGCGTTCAAGCGCTTTGGGCCGGTTTGCGAAACCAACGAATTGCAGAAATGTTCGTCAGAATCGATAGTCGCCGCCTACGACAATTCGATCCTGTACACCGATCACTTCATCAGTAAAGTGATTGATATGCTGCGCAAGATCGGCAATGAAGACAAATTCGATACGTCGCTGGTCTATTTTTCAGACCATGGCGAATCCTTGGGCGAGAGTGGTATGTATCTGCATGGCGCACCCTACATGATTTCTCCTGTCGAGCAGCGTCATGTACCGTTTATGGTTTGGCTGTCCGATGGTTTTCGGTCCCGTTTTCGGATAGACACGACATGTCTGGCGGCGCGCAGCAACCAGTCTTTTTCGCATGACAATGTGTTCCATTCGACGCTGGGGATGTTGAACGTCAATACTGCTGTTTACAACCCGAAGCTGGATATTTTCCAGGCATGCAGTCGAGCCAGCATGGAAAGCACCCGCGGTGCCGGAGTGTGATATGCCGCGCGTGATTTACGAGAAACTGCGGTCGTCGCGTTTGGCGGCGTTGACAGTATTGGTTTTGTGGGCATGGCCGCTGGTGCTGTTATGGCTGAATCGTCATACCAATCTGGATATTTTGCTGGCCGACGCGATGTTCGATCCAGTGACCCGCAGTTTTCCCTGGAAGCATAGCTGGCTAGCGGAAAATTTTGCGCATGGCTGGCTCAAGATGATCTTGGTGGTGTTGGGCGTCGCTATCGTTGCCACTACAGTCTGGGATGCAGTTCGACCGTTTGCCCGGTGGAACGGTGAGTTCCGCGTCCGGATGCGGGTGCTGGCTTTTTCTGCGGGACTGGTTCCGTTTGCCATCGGCGCAGTCAAGCGCTTTAGTCCGATGCATTGTCCATGGGATATTGATCGTTATGGTGGGCAGGTGCCTTATTTCCATTTGCTTGATGCGTTGCCGACTGGCGTTGCGCCTGGTCATTGTTTTCCAGCCGGGCATGCCAGCAGCGCTCTCTGGCTGGTGGCGATAGCGGTCTTTTGGCTGCCGCATCGCCCGCGCACCGCAGGCGTGGTCGGCAGTGCGATGCTGCTGTTCAGTTTCGCGCTTGGCTGGTTGCAGCAGTTGAGGGGAGCCCATTTTTTGTCGCA
>JAYFNP010000196.1:0-7637 GCA_034933385.1 Burkholderiaceae bacterium
CGCTCAACGTGCCCAGCATGCAGATCATTGCCTGCTCACGAGCCAGTTCGCGGCTCAGCACGCCATACATCGCATGCTCGAGTTCGACATGGCTCCTTCCCAGTGACGCCAGCTTCTTGAAAGGAAGAAGGATCAGATCGCAATCCGACAGGGCAACCGCTTCGGACGCGTAATATTTGGTGTGGATGCCGTCCACGCCGAGCAGGTCGGATTTCATCGGAAAGCTGAGAACTTGCTCGTTGCCCAATTCGTCGATCAGTACGGTTTTTACGAAACCGGAATTCACGATATACAGCATGTCAAACGGTTGGCCAATGGTGTAGATCCGTTGGCCAGCCTTGAATTGCACATGCTGGAACAGGAGTTCATCGCTCGAAACGGTGGTATTGACCGATAGCTGCACTCGCAGCAAATCGCAGACCTCCCGGAGATTCGACCACAATTTTCCTTGACGTTGCCGACCGGCCTCCGTCAAAGGCTGCAATGGTGCCACAGCGGGTGCTGCGGACTGGGTTTCGGACATTTTGGTGGAATACATATCAGCCCCCTGTTTTCTTTGCTGATTATTGATATGTCTTTACGCTTTGTCAGGAAGCAGGTTTGTTTTTATCCCTGGAGACTGATTTTTGCGCAAAGCAATGAACTTCTTGTTTTGATAATTATCGTGCTTGCTCGTGTTCGTGAATATCAGCAAGGGCTGAATATAGGGGTAGGAAAAAGGCAGGCGTTGTAGGAAAATTCCTACAACAAAGGGGCTGCAGGCGGTCAAATGGGTGGAGAGAATCGTTTCAAACCGGTTCCAGCGCCATGGGGCGCTGGCTGGCCTCCATGCGCTGTACCAGCTGTAACAGCGAATCGGAAACGGCGACAGCCATGTCCGGTGCTTTATCGAGCGAGCGCAAGGCAGGAGGCAGGCTGGTAAGTTGCGTGCGAACCAAGGATCGGATTTGCTCGAGCGAAGGCAGCGTCTGCAACAATTTCCCTTGGCGGAGGATCGGTTGCAGCAGCGCTTGTCCCTCGAAAGATTCGTCTTCGAGAGCCAGCATGTCGCCAGCCATGACGCCGGCCGCATCGAAACGCCGGAAGACCTGTTTGCGTCCTGGCCAGGTTTCCTTGCCAGGCGAACGCTTGCGGCGCGGTTCGCCGGCATATTCTTCCAGTTTGTAGGCGCAGTCGAGATAAGGGGCATCGGCCGAAGTGTTCATTCGCGTGCCGACGCCGAAACCGTCGATGGGTGCCTTGGCCAGAGCCAGCTGTCGCAACGCATATTCGTCCAGATTGCCGCTGGCGATAATGCCGATTTGCCGGCAGCCACCGGCATCTAGAATCGCGCGCACGCGCCTGGCCAGGTCGCCAAGGTCGCCGCTGTCGATCCTGACCGCAGCAATGCGGACGTTTTCGCCATCGAGTCGATGTGCCAACTTGACAACTTCATGGGCCGCTGCCTCGGTATCATAGGTGTCGATCAGCAGCGTCACATTGTTTGGGAAAGTACGGGCATAAGCGGCAAACGCGTCGGCTTCATGCGCATGCGTTTGCACGAAGGAATGCGCCATTGTGCCAAATACCGGAATGCCGAATTGCGGTGCGGCCAGCGTTGTGGCCGAGCCGTCGAAGCCCGCGATGTAGCTGCCTCGAGCGGATAGCAGTCCGGCTTCCGCACCGTGCGCGCGCCGCAAGCCGAAATCGATCAGTCGTTTTCCTGGCGCGGCCAGCACGCAGCGCACCGCTTTTGAAGCAATCAGCGTTTGCAGATGCAGCAGATTCATCAAGCGGCTTTCGACGAATTGCGCTTCGCGCAGCGGCGCGGTGATGCGTACGATCGGTTCATCCGCGAAAAAGATCGTCCCCTCCGGCATGGCATCGACGTCGCCGGTGAAACGGAAATCGCGTAGCGAATCGATGAACTCCGGGTCGAACTGACCGCAGGATTGCAGCCAGGCAAGGTCGTCCGGCAGGAAATGCAATCCGGTCAGATAGGCAACTGCCTGCTCCAGTCCGGCGGCGATCAGGAAATTCCGGTTGTCCGGCAGTTTCCGGACGAAAAATTCGAAGACGGCGACATCGTTCATCCGCTGCGCGAAATAGGCTTGCAGCATGGTCAGTTCGTACAGATCGGTCAGCAAGGCGCTTGCGGGCGGGGATTTCATGCTGCGTTTCCTGGTGAATGGACGTGTCCAGTGTAAGAGGGCGGTTCACCGCGGTCTTGCGTTGAATCAAGCATGATGGCGGATTCATTTGGCTTGCCTTGCGTTGTCTTTTACATTGAGGCGAATCGTTTGCTCAATCTCAGCAAGGCAAAACATGAACCCTATTCGACTGACGCAGCAGGATGCCTTGTTGATCGTCGATGTGCAAAACGATTTCCTGCCGGGCGGAAGCCTGGCGGTGGCCGGTGGCGATCAGGTAATTCCGGTATTGAACCGCTATATCGCGCGCTTCGAGCGAGCGTCGCTGCCGATCATTGCGACGCGCGACTGGCATCCGGCCGATCATTGTTCATTCAAGTCCCAGGGCGGATTGTGGCCGGATCATTGCGTGCAAGGATCAAAAGGAGCCGAATTTTCCGCTACGCTGGCGTTGCCGCCGTCCGCCTGGGTTGTCTCGAAGGATGTTTTGCCGCAGCAAAGCACCTATTCGGGCTTCGAACAGACCGATTTGGCGGAACGCTTGCATAGCAGCGGCGTGGTGCGGCTGTTCATTGGCGGGATTGCGACCGATTACTGCGTCCTGCATACTGTCGAGGATGCGCTGCATGCCGGATTTTCGGTGATGCTGCTGACGGATGCGATCCGAGCAGTCGAGCTGCATCCGGGTGACGGTGACTTGGCGCTGCGCGACATGTGTGATTGTGGCGCGCAGCCGATGGTGTTGGGCGACATTCAGGACGAGGGCCACGGTGGAGAATGACGGGACACAACATGACATCAAACGGCAGGCGTTACTGGTAGCAGCGTTGAAAAACAGCCGTCATTATCCGTATCCGGCCAAAACGGTGCGGCTGTTCGAGACGCATATTTCCTGGGTGCTGCTGGCCGGCCGCTATGCGTACAAGATCAAGAAGTCGCTCGACATGGGTTTTCTCGATTTCACGACGCTGGCGAAACGGGAATTTTTTTGCGCCGAAGAGATCCGGCTGAACCGCCGGCTGGCGCCGCAGATCTATCTCGACGTTGTGTCCATCGGCGGCAGCGTCGACGAGCCGGTGATCGGACGAGAGCCGGCGATTGAATATGCGGTGCGCATGCGGCGTTTTTCGGTCGAGAACGAAATGGATCGGTTGATGCGACGCGGTGCGGTGCAGCCGCAGCATATCGACAGTCTGGCGCAAGTGCTGGCGCAGTTCCATCTTGGCTTGCCGCCGATGCGTCCGGATTCGCCGTACGGCACGGCAGAGATCGTGCGCGAAATGGCGCGGCAGAATTTCACGCAATTGCCGCCCGATGTGGCCGGCTTGCTGGGGCATGGTGCCTTGTCTGCACTGCGTGCCGCGACCGAAAATGAATTCGTCCGCTGCCAACGGTTGATCGATATACGGCGGCAGCAAGGTTTCGTGCGCGAATGCCACGGCGACCTGCATTTGGGTAACTTGCTGATCCGCGGCGGCCAGGCGGTGCCGTTCGACGGTATCGAATTTTCGCCGGAATTGCGCTGGATCGATATCATCGACGACATCGCGTTCCCGTTGATGGATTTGCAGTATTTCGGCCGGCCGGATTTTGCCTGGCGGCTGCTGAACGGCTGGCTGGAAAACACTGGCGACTATGACGGACTGGCGCTGCTGCGTTGGTATGCGTCGTATCGCGCGGCGGTGCGCGGCAAGGTCGGCGCCATCCGCAGTGCGCAAGCTTCGCTGGAGGCCGGCCAACGCACAGCGGCACTGGAAACTTCCCGCACCTATTTCAATCTGGCCGCGCAACTGCTGCAAAAACCGCAAGCGCGGCTGATCATCACGCACGGATTGCCCGGCAGCGGCAAGACTACGTTCGCGCAAGCGGCGCTGGAAACGCTGGGCGCGATCCGCATCCGCTCCGACGTCGAACGCAAGCGTTTGTTCGGCCTGGCGCCACTGGAACGCAGCCAATCGTCGGTTGGTGGCGACATGTATGGCGCGGAAGCGACACGGCGCACCTACGACCGCTTGCTTGACCTGGCGCGCAGCCTGTTGGCGGAAAGTTTTCCGGTGATCGTCGATGCGGCATTCTTGCGTCACGACGAACGCGTGCAGTTCCGGCGGCTGGCGGAAGAGCTGGGCGTGCCATTTTTTATTGCGTCGATACAGGCCTGTGAAAACGTTTTGCGGGCGCGCATTGAACAGCGGCAGCGCACAGCGCGTGACGCGTCCGAGGCGGATGTCGCCGTGCTGGCGGCATTGCAGGTAGCGCAGCAGCCGTTGCAGGACGACGAGCGCGGTGTGACGGTGACGTTCGTCAACGATGGTCAGCAAGCGGCCTTTGGCGCAGGAAATGCCGGATGGAACCGCTTGAAATCAACAAAATAGCCAGGGTATAGATGTAATTTATCAATTTTGGCCAGGATTTTAGCGGAAGTTAAAAAATACGGGGCGGAGTATATTTTTGGGCTCAAACCATGAAAATCCACCTGCTGAGCGTCGATGAAGCACTCGCCAGCCTGGGCAGCGGCCCGGATGGCTTGACCCATGCCAAGGTGCGGCGGAGGCAGAAGGAATACGGCCTGAACCGTGTTGAGGAAATTCCCGGCGAACCGCTGCTGCTGCGGTTTTTCAAGGAATTCACGCATTTTTTTGCGCTGATCCTGTGGGTGGCGGCCGGGCTGTGTTTTTTCTCCGAATGGCACGATCCCGATCAAGGCTGGAGCAAGGTCGGCTTCGCGATCATCGGCGTGATTGTGCTCAACGGCAGTTTTGCGTTCTGGCAGGAATGGCGCATCGAAAAGACGCTGGCGGCACTGAAGGATTTGCTGCCGCATCAGGCCGATGTGCTGCGCGAGGGCGCAGTGGCGGTACTGCCAGTCGAGCAGCTGGTGCCAGGCGACATCCTGCTGCTGGAAGCGGGCGACAACATTCCGGCAGATTGTCGTCTGATCGAGGCGTATGGCGTGCGGGTGAACAATGCCAGCGTCACCGGAGAATCGCTGCCGCAGGCGCGCGACGCGGCGCCGATGGCGCACGACGGCGAGCCGCTCCATGCCGATAACGTGCTGTTGGCTGGCACGTCGCTGGTTGCCGGACAGGCGAAAGCGGTAGTGTATGCGACCGGCATGCACACCGAGTTCGGACGGATCGCGCACCTGTTGCAGACTGGCGTCGAACTGGCGTCGCCGCTGAAGCAGGAGATGGTGCGGCTGTCGCGCATCATCGCGTTGCTGGCGGTGGTGATCGGTTTCGTTTTCTTCGTAGCTGGCTGGCTGTTGGTTGGTATTTCGATCTGGAAGGCGTTCATCTTCGCAGTCGGCATCATCGTCGCGCTAGTGCCGGAAGGCTTGCTGGCGACGCTGACCTTGTCGCTGGTGCTCGGCACGCAGCGGATGGCGAAACGCAATGTGTTGATCCGCTATCTGCCGTCGGTCGAAACGCTCGGCTCGGCTACGGTGATTTGTACCGACAAGACCGGCACACTGACGCAAAACCGGATGACGGTAAAGCAGGTGTTTTTTGCCGGCGGCAACGAGGCGCGTGCGCCAGAAAGCATCGCGCCGGCGGAAGCCGACACGCATTGGCCGTTCCTGCTGACCGCACTGTTTTGCCACGATTTGCGCAATGGCAGCGGTACCAATGGTGCTGCCACGCTGCTGGGTGATCCGATGGAAATCGCCCTGGTCGCCATGGCGAAAAAAATCCTGCCGGTCGTTCCGGCTTATCCGAAATTGCACGAAATTCCGTTCGATACCACCAGGCTGAGACTGTCAACCGTACAGGCTTTGCCCGATGGTGCGCAGCTGTTTTGCAAGGGCGCGCCGGAAGCGGTGCTGCCATTATGCAGCCGGGTGAAGGTCGATGGCGAACTGCTGGATTTCACCGATGAACTTCGCGCGCAGCTGCGGCGGCGGCAAGAGGAAATGGCTGGACAAGGCTTGCGCGTGCTGGCGCTGGCATCCCGGCGGCTGGATGATGGCTGGCAGGGCAGTGATCCGGAGCGTGAGATGGTATTTGCCGGCCTAGTCGGGCTGGAAGATCCGCCGCGCCCCGAAGTGCCGGAAGCGATCCGACGCTGTCACGAAGCCGGCATTCGCGTCATCATGGTGACCGGCGACCATCCGCACACCGCGGCGGCGATTGCGCGCGAGATTGGCATGACGCACACGGATGCGGTCGTCGTCCTGACCGGAGAGCAATTGCGCACGCTGTCCGATACGCAACTGATGCTAGCGCTGGATGCGGAAGAAATCATTTTCGCCCGGATCGCCGCCGATCAGAAACGGCGCATCGTTGACATGCTAAAAGCGAAAGCTCAGATTGTTGCGGTGACCGGCGACGGGGTGAATGACGCTCCGGCGTTGAAGAGCGCGCATATCGGTATCGCGATGGGCATCTCCGGCACTGATGTCGCGAAAGAAGCAGCCGACATGGTACTGCTGGACGACAATTTCGCCAGCATCGTCAGCGCGATCGAAGAAGGACGCGCAGTGTTCGACAACATCCGCAAATTCCTGACCTATATCCTGACCTCGAACGTGCCGGAACTGATTCCGTACCTAGCGTTCACGTTGTTCAATGTGCCGCTCGGGCTGACGCTGCTGCAAGTGCTGCTGATCGATCTCGGTACCGATTCGCTGCCTGCGGTTGGCCTGGGGGCCGAGAAACCTGATCCGCAGGTCATGCAGCGGCCACCGCGGCCGAAAGAGGAACGGCTGTTCAACTGGCAGCTGGCGCTGCGTGCGTTCCTGTTGCTCGGGCTGATGGAATCGCTGGCGGCGATGGCGGCGTTTTTCTTCGTGCTGGGTGGCGGCGGCTGGGAATATGGTCAGGAACTGGCGGCGCACGACCCGCTGTACCTGCGGGCGACCACCGCCTGTCTGGTGGCGGTAGTCGTGATGCAGGTGATGAACGTGTTCCTGTGTCGCAGCAACCGCCGTTCAGTGTTCGCGCTGGGCTGGTTCAGGAATCCGGTGGTGCTGGCCGGCGTCGCGTTCGAAATCGCGCTGCTGTTGTTCATCGTCTATGCGCCGTGGGGTCAGGCGCTGTTCGCTACCGCGCCGCTTGCCGCCAGTGCATGGCTGTTTGTGCTGCCGTTCGCGCTGGCGATGCTGCTGCTGGATGAACTGCGCAAACGCATTTCATTCGAGGAGCCTCACTCCTCCGCATGATGCAAGGCTTGCCGCCGCCCGCCATCCACCGTACAATTTCGCTGTTCTGGTGCTCGCGGACAGGTTCCTGTCCGCGGTTAAACGGGAAACACGACGTTCTTTTCATCGCCGGGTCGCCGGTGGCTTTGCTGCTTTGTATTTTGTATTGCCACGGTCGGTTCGGAAATGAAAATGGGATTACCCCTGGAGCTAACGTGTGCTGCCCCCGCAACGGTAAGCAAGTGTCGCGCAAGCGACGGATCGTCTTTCAAAACCACTGTGCTGGTTCGCATGGGAAGGTAAGGCATCCGCTTCGATCGGAAGAATCTTGTTAGCCCGGATACCGGCCAGAGCAGGAGGAAGTGCTGCGG